>JAISEB010000215.1 GCA_031264395.1 Treponema sp.
AAGGGAGCGGAAAACGGGAATGGACGTTCTACAGGCATGAAGGGGAATCGTCCCGCCTTGCCCGCGGCATCCTGACGCGGCTCCGCTATCCCGGCGCGGTGACAGGCGCCGTATGCCGCCTCATTGAGGAGCACATGTTCCATTACGACGAAAGCTGGAGCGGCGCCGCGGTAAGGCGCTTTATCATACGGACCGGGGAAGAAAACCTGGAAAACCTCTACCGGCTCCGCAGGGCGGACGCCTTCGCGGCGGAAGGAATCGAGAGGGGGGCGGAGTTCCTCCTTCCGCTGGCGGAACGGGTAGACCGCGCCCTTGCGGAACGGAAAGCCCTTTCGCTTAAAGATCTTGCCGTATCGGGAAAGGATCTTATGGAGGCGGGAATACGGCCGGGAAAAACCATGGGAATCATATTGAAGGAACGTCTTGAGACGGTGATAGACGATCCCGAATCGAACAGCCGGGAAAGACTGCTCGCGATCGCGGCCAATCTGGCGCGCCGCTACTCCTCAAACGATTCATAGGCCAGCCGGGCGGCTTCCTGCTCCGCGCTCTTCTTGTTCCGGCCCGTGCCGGGGCCGAAAGTCCTGCCGTTCACCGTCACTTCCATCCAGAAAAGCCGTTCATGTTCGGGCCCCGCGCGCTTGACCATGCGGTATTCGGGATAGACGCGGTACAGACGCTGGCTCAATTCCTGCAGCAATGATTTGTAGTCCCGGTGATAATCCCGGCCGGCCGCGAGGGTTATTTCCGGGCCTATGTAACGGCCGACAAAGGCGAAGGCCGCCCTGAACCCCGAATCAAGGTACAGCGCGCCGATAAGGGCCTCAAGGGCGTCGGCCAGCAGGGCCTTTTTGGTTCTGCCGCCCGAAAGTTCTTCACCCTTACCCAAAAGAAGCAGGCTGTCTATCTGCAAAACCCGCGCCACCGCCGAAAGAATATCCTCGGAAACAACCACCGATTTTATCTTGGCAAGATCCCCTTCGGGACTCTCCGGGAGTTTTTCGTACAACAGGGCGGCGGCGGCGGCGCCAAGCACCGCGTCGCCCAGAAATTCCAGCCTTTCGTTGTTGCATTTACAGGCCGACTCGTTGGAAACCGACCGGTGTACGAAAGAAAGGTTCAAAAGTTCAAGACTTTTGAACCTGATGCCGGCGGTCTTTTGAAACGCCGCCAGAGTCTTCTTTCTTCCCGGATCGGGAACCGGGAACATGTTTATTTCTGCTGGGATTTTATGTATTCGTACGCGTCCCGGACGGTTTCAAATTCATTGGCCTTTTCGTCCGGAATGGAAATGCCCATTTCCTCTTCAATAGCGTACACCATTTCGTAGGTATCAAGACTGTCGGCGCCAAGATCCTGGCGGAAAGAAGCTTCCATGGTTATCTTTGCCTCGTCAACTTCCAGTTTTTCAGCAATAAGTTTCTTCATTTT
The DNA here is from genome assembly GCA_031264395.1 of Treponema sp. Classification (GTDB taxonomy): domain Bacteria; phylum Spirochaetota; class Spirochaetia; order Treponematales; family Breznakiellaceae; genus JAIROE01. Next base: position 1,432 of record JAISEB010000215.1, read on the forward strand.
TTCGAACAGCTCGTCCATTATTGTCCCCTTATACCTTGGATTCAGGAATAATAACCTGCCTGCCCCGGTAAAAACCGCATTTGGGACAAACCCGGTGAAGCAGGACCTGATTGCCGCAGCTGCCGCATTTAACCAGTGTCGGAGCGGTCAGCTTCATGTTAATCGACTGCCGCCGGCGGGTCCGCGCCTTCGACGTTTTGAATCTTGGTACTGCCATATAATTCCTCTCTTGTCAAAATCACTTTAACAAAAACACCGGTTTATGTCAAGCTGAAGGATATTTATCCCGCAACGCTTTTACCACGGAAGGGGGCGCCATTCCTGAAATATTCCCGTGGAAAGAGGCGACTTCCTTGACGGAAGAAGACCGGAGCACAAAATACTCGGGATCTGTCGTCATGAAAATGGTCTCTATGTGGGGATCAAGGGCCTTGTTCATCATGGAAAGCTCGAATTCATAGGAAAAATCCTCCATTCCCCTGACCCCGCGGATAAGGATGCGTATCCCCTTTTCCTGAAGAAAATTCACGATAAGGGAATCGGAAACTTCCACGGAAATATTGTTCCGGTCCCTGACCAGTTCCTCCAGCAGCGAAACCCGTTCCCGGGAGGAAAAAAGGTACTTTTTTTGACGGTTTTCCGCCACCACAACCGTCAATTCATCAAAAATATCCGCGGCCCGCAGAATGATGTTGAGGTGCCCCAGCGTGGGGGGGTCAAAAGAACCGGGAAACGCCGCCTTGAGCATGCTGATACCATAGGCGGGAAAAAACCGGAAAGTCAAGCCCGGTTTCCGCGTCCCCCGCCCGGTTCACATGCATATGAGGCGGAAAAATTCGATTTTTCGGGAAAAAAGTGTTATAGTATATATAGGGAACCTCTGGAAACCCCGGTTGGGTTTCCAGAGGTTCCTCGGAGAAAATTGCTAGTTCTTTGATATATAAAGAATTACACAAATGCAATTTTCTCCAAGGGGTAAGAAAACCTCTAAAAACTGAAGTTTTTAGAGGTTCCCTATATATGGCATTTGACTCTAAGGGCAATAAGGGATAAAATACAGAGATATGAAAACGATTACGGTATGTATTCTGGTTTTGTTGGTCTTCTCTTCCTGCGGGACCGGTCCCGAGCCGTCATCAGATACTGTACACCCGGCGCCGGAAATCTCCATCCCCATAAATGAGGAGGAGGCGGATTTTGATCCGGGAACCATCACCCAGGAGGTGAAGGATTCCACCATGTCGGATGTTCAGAAATTCATCGAAGAGCTTAACGCGATAATCCGCGCGGGGGATTACAATTCCTGGGTAAGCCATCTGGGGGAAAAGTATTTCGAGGTAATAAGTTCACCCGAATACCTGGCGCAGATTTCCGGCCAGCCCAGAATAAAAAGCTCGAAGAATCCGCTTTCCGGCCCTGATGATTATTTTGCCAGGGTGGTGGTTCCCTCGCGGGCGAACGACCGGGTGGACGACATAGAATTTGTCACCAAAAGCAGGGTCAAGGCGTTTACGATTACCCCAAACGGCAGGCGCCTCCGTCTTTATGAACTTGAACAAATGAACAATAGCTGGAAGATAATCAACTAAGGAGCATGTTACTATGCTGAAGAAAAGAACAGCCGTTTTCTGTGTAATGATTCTCGCCGCCGCGGCCCTTGTAACGGGCCAGCAGAGCAGCGGCGACCGGGAAATGTCGGTGGAAGAATCCTATCTGCAGGAATCGGTGGAGCTTATGGTTATCCGGGAAGCCAGCCAGGCCGGAACCCGGGATCAGAAGATGGTAGCCCTTAATTACATAGGGGAAGCCATAGGCCGGGGTAACAGGGGCGAAGAGATACGTCAGGCGCTGGAGTATCTTTCAATGGAAGGGGTAATGAACAAGGCCAGGGAAAACAACCGGATTGTCAATAATTTTCCCGACGTAAGGCGGCAGGCGGCAAAATATCTGGGGGATCTCGGCTCACCCGAGGCAAAGAACACCCTTGTCAGGATCATAGCCGCCGATACGGAGCCCATGGTACTGCAGGAAGCGGTTAAATCCCTGGCAAAAATAGGCATTAACGACAACGATGAAACGCTCAACGCCATCGCGTGGACCTTTACCCGCTTTGACGTTACCAATCCCGACAACCTCCTTGCCCTTTCGACCGTGGACGCCATTCTGACCCTGGCCGAAAAAAACGGCGGCATAAAAGATCCCAACGCGATAAGGACCCTTATCAAAATATCCGACGGTCCCTACATCAAGCCCGTGCAGGAAAAAGCCAGATACGCCATAAACGAACTGCGCAAGTACAACGCCCAAAGCCAAAACCGCTAGTTTGCCGGCGTCATAAACCTTCCGTGCCCCGGAGTTTTGCGGCTCCGGCTCCGCGCGTAACCCGCTTGAACCCTCGCGGCTGTCAAAGCCCGCGCGGCGCAAAGCGTACGCGCCCTGCCGCAAAACTTTGGAACCGGAATCCGCCCCTATGGGACAGGTTCCGGCCCTTGACATACAAGCCCCTCCTTTTGTATAGTCATCCGTATCAGGTAAATGTCTCCTTCGTCTAGTGGTTAGGACATCGGGTTTTCATCCCGACAACGGGGGTTCGACTCCCCCAGGAGATGGTA
>JAISEB010000231.1 GCA_031264395.1 Treponema sp.
CCGGTGTTCCGGGTTACCGCGGAACTCCAGGCGGTAAGGCGGCTGGGGCTTACCGCGACGCTCATCAGGGAAGACGGGGCGGAGGACGCCGTATTCAGCCTTGTGGGGCCCAAACGCTACGACGTCCCATGGAAGGAGCTTGAAGGCAAAGGGTGGATAGCCGAGGCATTCTGTACCGAAATCAGGCTGGATCTGCCCGAAGAACAGCGCATCCCCTACGCGGTGGCGGGCAAACGGGAAAAGTACCGCATCGCAAGCGAAAATCCCCGGAAGGAGGAAATCGTACGGCAGCTTGTCGAAAATCACGGTGAGGATCAGATCCTCGTCATAGGGCAGTACCTTTCCCAGCTTGAATCCATCGCGAAGCTCATCGGGGCGCCGCTTATCACCGGCAAGACGCCCAACGCGGAACGGGAGAGGATCTACAATGCCTTTAAGCGGAAAGAAGTGCGTATCATCGTAGTTTCCAGGGTCGCCAACTTTGCCATCGATCTTCCCGACGCCTCAATGGCGGTCCAGGTTTCAGGCTCCTTTGGTTCCAGGCAGGAAGAGACACAGCGGCTGGGAAGGATACTGCGGCCCAAGGCCCCGCCGGGAAAAACGGCCGCCCGCAGTTCATGGTTTTTTACTCTGGTTTCACGCTACACGGTTGAGGAAAAGTTCGCCGCGAACCGGCAGAAATTCCTTGCCGAACAGGGGTACAAATACTCCATACAACACTGGACGGAATAGCCCGCATGAAAAAACCGTTCAGATCCGTTGAGGCGTGGAAATCGGCCCTGATGACCCTCCCGGACGGCCCCTTCTTTGAACTTCTTCGAAGCGTGTTCGGCAACATCAAGACTCCTTTCAACAAACAGAAACTGCTGGAGGATCTTGTGGTCTTCCTTTCGCGCGACGACATACGGAAGATCATCGGCCTTTACATTGACGAAGCCGACGCCGCCTTTATCGCCGCCGCCGCGCTTCTGGGAGAACCCCTGCCGGGAGAAATGGAAGATTTCCTCGCGGAAGACATGAGCGCCGGGGAACTTCAGGCCAGGATGCTTAATCTTGAAGAGCGCTTCATCATCTGCCGCTTCCGCGAAGAGGGCCTTTACCGTATCGCGCTTAACCCCGTTCTGGAATGCGTTCTGTCTCCTTTTGCCGTGGACAGCGGCGTCCTCTTTCCGTCCCGTTCCGGGGAAGGGGGCGGATCTTTTCCTGTAACCGAAAGGCCGGCGGCCCTCAAGGGGGACTGCCTCATTGCCGGAATCGTTTCTTTTGTTCTTGAGGAACCCTGCCTTTTAAGGCCCGGCCGGGATCAGGGAAAGGAGGGGATGCGGAAGAAGATCCTCGCGGAAGCAAACCGTGTTTTTCCGGGAATGGACATGGAGCTCCTTGCCGGGGGGCTTTACATGCTGGAACTGCTTCGCGCCTCTGGGGAGCAGCTCTTTCCCGACAGGGAACGTCTTGGGGATTTCGCCAAGCTCTCTTCGCGTGAAAGGCTGGAATACTGGGCCGCGGGGATCTACTGTTTTGAACCTGAGGCGTTCGGCGGGCCCGTCTCGTACCTTGACCGCGGCCGCGTCAGGAGCATCGCGGGCTTTTTTCACAGGGCGCTGGGTTTTATTGAGGAAGGGACCCTGTATCCGCTTAAAACCCTGCGGCGAAGGATCTTTGTCCTTGAAAGGGAAGAGCCGGACACGTTTCCCGTACGGCAGGGGATTCACTTTGAACGCTTCCTTGACGCGCTGGAAAAAACCGGCCTCATCGTCAAAAGGGGAAGCTCTCTCTTCGAGCTTGCCTCTTCCGCGGACGGCCGGGAAGATGCCGCCAATGGTTCAGGGGAAAAAGGAAGCGGCGCCGTTCTTGCCATGGACGCCCCCTTCTCCTGGATAGCGTACCCTGAAACAGCCTTCGCCGATATTCTTGACCTTGCGTTCTTTTCCGCCGTCCGCGAAACGGGGGCGGCCCTCCGCTTTGAACTGACCCGTGATTCGGCGGTCAGGGGCTTTGACCGGGGCATAAGCGCGGAATACATGTCCGGCCTTCTGGAACGCCTTTCGGGAAACCGGATAAACGGGACCCTTGTGTGGACGCTTGGGGACTGGGAAAAACGCTACGGCGAAGTGACCCTTGAAGAGGGGATCGTGCTTACCCTTTCGCAGGACAGGCAATATTTGACGGAAGCCGAACCCCTGAAGAGCTTCATCAGAAAAACCCTGGCGCCCGGCGTTTACCTGCTTTTCGAGGACGCCGAAAACGCTTCCCGCGCGCCGGCCCGCGAAACCGAAACGGCCGCCGAAGCCCTGCGCAGGGCGGGCGTGGACATTATCGCGCGGGGCGGCGCAAAGGCGCCTGTTCCCTTTCCGCAGAGGGTCTTCTTTTCCTCTCTTAAAAAAGAAGAAGCGCTTCCTGCTCCCGAAAACCCGCGCCCTTCCGATCCGGAAGACGCGGCCAAAAGAGAAAGAGCGCGCGAAGAAGTCAAGGCGGGTTTCAGGAAAAGTCTTGAAAAACTCAGCCTCACAAGAGAGGAACGGGCGGAACTGTTATCGCGGATGGAACGGCGCCTTATCCTCTGTGAATCGCAGCTTGACGGCGCGTCCATACGCTACGAAAAACTTGAGGCGCGGGGCCTTGACTACGCCGGAAAGGCGAATATCGCGCGGCAGGCCATAGCCTCAAAATCGCTTGTGGAAGTACAATGGTCCAGCAAGGGGGATTCAAGGGAAGTCCGCGGCATTCCCGGGGCCATTGAAAAAAAGGGGGGCGAAAGCATCCTTATCCTTGATTCCGCGGAAACTCCGGGGGAGGTCCTGCGCATACCACTCGGAAAGATCGGCCTTTTACGGCGGATAAAAAAATCAATCTTCGGAGAATAACCATGCCGTTACTGCCTTTTTCAAATTCACCGCTCGCGGTAAACCAGCAGGCTGAAATCAGCCAGGCAAAACTCGCGGTTCTTATCGACGCGGACAACACCCAGCCCGCGATCATCGAAGGCCTCCTTGACGAGGTGGCCAAATACGGCGTCGCCAGCGTCAAGCGCATCTACGGCGACTGGACCAGCACCAATCTCAGATCCTGGAAGGAAAGGCTCCTTGAATACGCCATTCAGCCCATACAGCAGTTTTCCTACACCAGCGGAAAAAATTCGACCGACAGCGCCATGATCATAGACGCCATGGATCTTCTGTACAGCGAAAGGCTCGACGGGTTCTGCATCGTTTCAAGCGACTCGGATTTTACCCGCCTCGCCGCGCGCCTTAGGGAAAGCGGCCGCACCGTGTACGGCTTCGGCGAAAAGAAAACCCCGCGCGCCTTTGTTTCGGTCTGCGACAAATTTATCTACACCGAAATACTGCGGGAAGCGGAAGAAGCCGACGAGGACGACTCCCGCCACGCTTCACGGCCGCGCAAGGAATTCAAGGGAGACAGGCGGCTCCTCAAACTGCTCCGCGATACGGTGGAAGATCTTGCCGACGAATCAGGCTGGGCCTACCTTGGCGGCGTGGGGCAGAAGATCACCAACCGTTCGGGCGATTTCGATCCGCGCAACTACGGCTTCCGTAAAATGGGCGATCTCTTCCGGGCCATTCCCCAATTTGAAACCGAGGAAAGGCCGCAGGAAAACGGCACAGGCCGTCAAGTGTACATAAGGTGGAAGAAAAAGCGCTAGGGGCCGCTTCTCCAGAGTCCCCGTTTTTCCCGGCGGGCGTCTTCTTCAAGCGCCCTGAATTCATCCATGAACTGAAAAGCAAAGCGCGTGTAGGCGTGGGCGTAGCCTTCCTGTATGAGCGCCGCGTTAAAACAGCGCGGGCCCTCCGGAGCGTCCAGATAAATGTACGCAAGAAGCCGGCCGTAACGGTCCCGGAAATCCCAGTCAAAAGCCAGGTACACGGTCTTTCCCAAAAGACGGGATTTGGTGTAGTCGCTGGCCTCCTTGCCGAAACGTTCCACGGGCCTTGAAGGGTGCACCGTCTCGGGGGTGTCCACCCCAATCATGCGTATCGTTTCTACTACCTTAAGGCCCGCGAAGGGTCTGTCGATGCGAACCCTCACCGTGTCCCCGTCTACATGGCCCGTCACGTCCGCCTTTACCATCCGCGAAAGAACGGCGAGGGAGCTTGAGGAGAACTCCGCCTTGTTTACCCGGTAGAGTTCGCCTTCTCCGGCGGAAGACCTGGCGGCGGAAGAAGAGGCGGAAAGCTCCGGGGGCCGGCAAATTCCGCAGGGCTCGTAGCCGCTCCGTACGGCGGCCTCAAGGGTTACGGCGGTTTTTGATCTTCGTAAGGATGAACAGTTTTCGAGGTGGTACCTTGTACCCGTATTGGTAACGTAGACGGTTACGTCGCCGTCCGCAGCCGGGAAAAATAAAAGCCCCGCCAGGACAAGAACGGCAAGAAGCGGAAGCGCCGATAAAAAACGTGATCGCCCTTTCATGTTTTTACTCATTGAAACTGCCTTGCAACCGCAGTCGGGCCGCCAAGCACGTCTATTGTACCCGCTATTGCGCCGGATGGTAAAGCGGCCAATACTTGATAAATGGAAAATGTAAAAAACCGGGCGGCCATTATAAGGACGGCCTCCATTACAGCCCTTGCCGGCAATACGATCCTTGCCGCGCTTAAAATAGGCGCGGGAATATACGCCGGAAGCCTCGCGGTAACAGGCGACGGCATAGATTCATCGATTGACGTACTCATCGCCATCATGACGCTGATCGTAGGGCGCGTCATCTCCCGGCCCGCCGACAAGGAGCACCCCTGGGGGCACGGCCGCGCGGAAACGGTGGCGACGGCCATCCTTTCCTGCATACTCTTTTTCGCCGGGGCGCAGCTCATTCTCAATTCGGCGGGAAATCTCCTTTCGCGCCAGAGACCCGAAGCGCCGGAACCGGCCGCGCTCGCCGCCGTCCTTATTTCAATCGCGGGAAAATCGCTTCTCGCCTGGAGCCAGTATTTCTTCGGCAAAAAAGCGTCTTCGGCCATGCTCAGGGCAAACGCCAAAAACATGACGGGAGACATTATCCTCTCCGCGGGAGTGCTCGTCGGCACGGGCCTTTCAATCTGGTTCGATCTCGGCGTCATCGATTCGGCGGCGGCCGTCATCGTGGGCCTCTGGGTCATAAAATCCGCCGTGGAGATCTTCATAGGCGTCAACACTGAGCTCATGGACGGCAGCGACACCGGGCTGTACGGGGAAGTGTTCGCCGCGGTTCATTCGGTGGAGGGGGCGGGTAATCCCCACCGTACCCGCATGAGGCGCATCGCCGGGCTCTGGGACATAGACATTGATATTGAAGTGAACCCGGAACTTTCGGTAAGGGAAGCCCACCTCATCGCCTCCCGCGTGGAACAGGCAATAAAAAACCGCGTGGAAGGGGTCTACGACATCATGGTTCACGTGGAACCGGCGGGAGAAAGCGGCAGGCACAACGGCGAAGGGTACGGGCTCAGCGAAGAAGAGATAAAAAAGACCCCCGGCGGCATTGCCGGCCTAAAAATTCACCACCGCCGGGAAGGATATGTCGGAAATGCCCCTGGCCAGTGAAAAAAAGTAGCGGAATCTTTCAAGCCATACGGCGGCAAAGCGGTCAAGCGCGGGGCCGTCAAACCCCTCGGAAGGAAAACGGAACATGACGGTCCAGCCGTCGCCGGACGAAAGGCCGCTGTCCGATGGAAAACATACAAAGAGGCTCCCGCCTTCCCGCCGCTGTACCGCGCCGCGCCCCGGAAATCCCGGCCGCGTCTGCCAGAGCCGTTCCGAAAAATGCAGGGACTCCCGGCAAATGTACACGGAAAAAAGGGGCGCGCCCGCATTCGCGGAAACATTCGTGTCCGGGGAAGCGGCCGTATTCGCCGGGGCGTCCGCGCCTGTGATCCTGTAATCGCCGAAAAAGCACGGGAAGGCGTTTTCCCCAATGCCCGGAAGTCCTGAAACCCAGGCGTTTCCCCGGACAAGAACGGCGCTTCCGCTCTGGGCAAAGGCCGTTCCCCAGATCCCGCACAGACAGAGAAAAAAAACCGGCCGAAACACGCGGTACATAGCAGAAATTCCCTTTTCCAAGATCCAATAATGAAATATAATACAATATTAGTGGCTCAAACGGATCTTTACCCTATTCTAAGGGCATACGCAAATAAAAACAATTCTCCCTTTATAGATATCGATATCTTTCTGGAATTTCTTGAAAAATACGCCAAGCGCAAGGCCGAAACTTCCACAGAATGGGTAAAATGGACACAGGAGGTGGGGCTCAAATTCTGGAGTGAAATGGCGGTGCTGACCGAAGAGGAAAAGTGCACCCTCATGGCGGACACGCCCGAAGGCCGGATCTATATGCCCTTCTACTACGCGGATCTGCTTCAGGAAACCTACCGTTCCATGGACAACAGCGCCGACATGCCTTTCCCCTGTGAAGAAAGCCTGCGCATCACCCTTCCCGAAGATCAGGCCAGGGTAGTGAACCTCGATTCGAATCTGGCGGTTTTTTTCGGCGGCGGCGAAAGCGAAATGCTGCCTGTCATCAAGCTGATGTTTCCCGAAGGCTGCGGAAACGCCCTTATCCTTGCCCCGATGATCCCAAGGCGGCTCATGGAAGCGGCGCTGCTCAAGATGCGGCATTACCTTCGCAGCCACGGCAACAGGGAGTACGCTTATCACAAACTTGTCCCCCAGTTTCAGGGGAGGGAAAAATATCTCAAGGATATTCTTGACGAGATCCTTACAAGACCCTTCGACTGCATCGGCGCGATGGAATCTTTCGGCGATTTTTCCTGGCTTTTCTGGGGCGTCTTCTGTTCCCTTGTCAAAAGCGACATCAAAAAGAAAAAGGAACTGCTGAGCGAAGACATGGCCGCGCTTCAGGCGGCGTATGTTATTGAAACCTGCAACAGCATTTACAAGGCAAGGGCAATAAAAAAGCGCGAGAAGGAAGCGGCCTTCCGTGAACTGGAGATTCACCTGGAAAAGCCGCCCCTTTATTTTACCCTCGATCACATTACAAGGTTCACGAACAGCAAGGGAACGCTGCTTGTAAGCCAGTATTCCCCGGAAGAGCTGGAAGGCTACATCAAAAAAAAGACCACGGAGGCGGAAAACGGCGGCATCCCCGAATGGCTCGTCCTGCAGGGAAAAGATGAAAGGTGGTACGTTAAAAAGGAGAAGTACCTTCCCCTCTGTTCCCGGCTCCTTATCGACTCAAGGCCGCAGGTCAAAAAGGCGGTTACGTCGAGGTGGGCCGGCCTCATAAAAAATTTCCGCTCCGAGGCGGCAATGGAAAAAGACGCCGACTTTGACAGGCTTCTTTCCGCCTATACCGCAAAGCTTGCCCCCGCCCTCATGGCCCTGCTGGAAGACCAGAAGCTCCTGTGGGTCTACGAAGAAATGGAAAAAACCCACGGGGCCATTCCCCCTTCTTCGCGCATCTTCAACCGGGGCCATCTTATCCCCATGAGTTCCCTCTATGTGCTACGGCGCAGGGAACTCCTTACCGACGCCCGCATCATGCTTCCCTTCTGGTATTCGATTCCCGTCCTTTCGGTCATCATCGCCTTTTTCAAAAATCTCGCAAAGGGAAAAAAGCGGAAGGGGGAAACAGACGACAAAACGGAAGAGATTGAAACAGAAGACAGGGACGCCGCCGGGGACATCAAAAGCGCCGCGGAAAAAACCGCGGAGAAACTTGTCCCCAAAGGAAAGACGCTTGAGTCCTGGCTTGCGGAACTGGAAACGCGGTGGAGCCGGCTTCTTAACAAAGAGGCCCGCGCCAATCTGATAAACGACGTCAATTCCCTTGTAAAGGACAGCCTCCGCCACGCCGTCCATATCCACAAGACCAGAAAGATCAATCAGGAAGGACTTGAGGAAATAGCCGGCAGTATCGTCTCCCGTACTCCGGCCCTGCAGAACCTTGGCGGGCAGGATTCCCTTCGCCTGTACATGGAACTCTACATGGTAAAACTGCTCCTCGACATCAAGGTATAGAGGCGCATTGCCCGCGCCCCGGTAATTTCGAATTCAAAACAACCACGGACAGACACAGACCAACACGGACAAAATACAAATTTGAAAGTAAAAGTCCGTTCTGTCCGTGTAGGCGAACCGGAGGTTCGTTGTGGTTGAATTCAGAATTGCTGCCCGCGCTCCAGCCCGCGTTGACAGATCCGCGCCGTACGGGTACATTCGGGATATGGGCGAATACCACATTGAAGGCGGCGTTCCCTTAAACGGAACCATACGGGCCAGCGGCAATAAAAACGCCGCCCTGCCCTGCATTGCCGCCGCGCTTCTTTCGGACGATCCTGTTACACTGCGAAACATTCCCGACATAGAAGATGTCCAGGCCATGCTGGAAATTTTCACCGCTCTGGG
>JAISEB010000261.1 GCA_031264395.1 Treponema sp.
GGCGCGGGGAAATCCCTCTGTTTTCAGCTTCCGGCCATGCTCATGGAAGGGCCCACCCTGGTTATTTTCCCCATTCTGGGCTTAATGGCGGATCAGGAACGGCGTCTTCTGGAACGGGGTTTTTCGCCCGTTGTGCTCCGGGGCGGGCAGACGGCCGGTGAACGGGAGGAAATCTGGCGTAAACTGCGCGCGGGACAAAGCAAATTCATCATCGCCAATCCCGAAGTCCTGCTTGTTCCGGGGGTACTCGCGGAAATAAAGAATATGCGTATCGTTCATGTCGTTATCGACGAGGCCCACTGCGTCAGTGAATGGGGGGAAAGTTTCAGGCCGGCCTATCTTGAGATCAATACAATCATCGAGGCCGCCTCTTCTCCCATGGTAACCGCCTTTACCGCCACCGCCGGAGCTCCTGTGCTGGAAAAAATCGAACGTTACATTTTCGGCGGGCAGGGCGCGCACATGATCAGGGGCAACCCGGATCGCGCCAACATCTCCTATTCGGCCCTGGGCTGCATTCTGCGGGATCTCGCGGTGCGGGATCTGCTTCTGTTAAACGCGCGTCCTGCCATTGTCTTCTGTTCCTCAAGGCCCGGAACGGAAAAACTTGCCAAGTATTTAAGAAACGAACTGCGTGAACAGGACGTATCATGGTGGAAGGAAATCCGCTTTTATCACGCCGGTTTAAGCAGGGAGGAAAAAAAGGAAGTCGAAGGCTGGTATCTGCATAACCCGGAAGCGGTCCTCGTCTCGACCTGCGCGTTTGGCCTGGGCATGGACAAGGCCGATATACGCACCGTACTGCACAGGGACTGCCCGCCGTCGGTGGAAGCCTATCTGCAGGAATCCGGAAGGGCCGGCAGGGACGGGCTTCAGTCCAGGGCGGTCCTCCTTTGGGGGCCTGATGATGAAAGATACATGGAAAGGCCGGGGACAGAGGCCGGAAAGAGGCGCCTTGCCGCCCTTTTGAACTATGCCCGTGATACGGCCCGGTGCAGACGGGACGCGCTCTTGAAGATGCTCGACTATGAGGGCGGCCGTGAAAGCCCCGGATCGCTGTGCTGCGATGTCTGCGGAGAACATGCCTCCGTGTCTCTGCGCGAAGAGGCGTCCCTGCTGGCTTTCTTTGAAAAGAACAGGCGCGCCTATACCGTCAACGAAGCCGTTTCCGTTCTGGCGCGGGCGGAAAACATACGCTGGTCCGGGGAAGACGCGCGGCATGCCGTCACGTACCTTGTCAAAACCGGGGCGCTAAAAAAACTGAATGCCTTCTTTTGGAAAAACAAACTGACCCTGAATTCAAAACAACCAAAAACGACGCCTTGCATTTTTAATACAGTTCCTGTAGAATAATACGGTTTATGTCTTAAAATCATGTTGCAAGGAGAAACGAGGTATGAAAAGAGTAATGGTCGTTTTGTTTGCCGCGGTACTGATGCTGGTCATGGCCGGCGGCGTATTTGCCGGCAGCAAGAAAGAAGTGGGTAATACTGTGTATGTGTTCGGCCCCACCCCCGATCACGGGTGGACCGGTTCGGCGGCGCGCTTCGCCGAGGAGAAAATCGCCCAGCTCAACGCGGCGGGCGGCAAGTTCAACTATGTATTCAGGAGCGCCGGCAGCCCGGACGCCCAGATTCAGCAGATTGAAGCCATGATGGCGGAAAGCAGGCTGCCCGCCGGCGTTGTTATTCAGGCCAGCGACAACATGGTTCAGGCGGCTGTGGAGCAGATCGCCAACGCCAACATCCCGCTTATCCTCTTTGACAGGCTTCTTGACGGGACAAGCCCCCTTATCAGGCAGAAAATGCTCATCGCCATGAGCGCCGACAACTACGCCATAGGCGCGGGCGCCGCGTAATATATGGTGGAAAAGGGCCTTACCCCCGGCGAGGCGATCTGGGAACTCCCCGGCGACAACTCCGCGGTAAGCCAGGAACGGGGCGACGGTTTCAGGGAATTCCTTACCGGCGCGCGCGCCTTTAACGACGATCAGGGCGCGGCCCATACCATTGCCGCCGACAAGAGATGGACGGACGCCCAGATTCAGAGCGCCATTACCTCTTCCCAGGTAGCCAACTGGTCCAGGGACAACGCCAAGACCTACTTTGAATCGTACATTTCCGGCAAGACCCCCCAGACACTGGCGAAGTGGATGTGGACCATGGACGACGAATTTGTCATGGGCATTCTGGAACTGCTCCAGACCCCGGCAAAAGCCTCCGAAAGGGCCGTGTTTGAATCCACCGTCAAGGTAATCACCGGCTGCGGCGGCCTTATCGCGCTGTACGACGTGATGGGCAGGACCAGAGCGACTGCCGGCAACCAGCTTTACCAGCCCGACGGCGTGGCGATCATGAGCCCCACCTGCCGCCCCGGCTTCTTTGTTGACGCCATTCAGCTTATGGAAGACAGCCTTAACGGCAAGGACATCAGCGTCAACTATACCGACAGGGCGTCCAAACGTTTCCACGAGCCGCCGCACCTTGTCGATACGGCAAGCTGGGCCGCCAACAGGACCAACCCCAGCTGGCGCGGTTTCGACTGACGCGAATTTGAGGCTGCCGCAAGGCTTTCCGGCCGGGCTCCCCGTCCGGCCGGAAAAGGCGGTTCCGGTTTCAGCGCCGGTTTTCCGGCCGCCGGGACCGCCCTGTCCGGGACGGTTTCACCGCGCCTGATTGCCAAGCCGCGGCCTTGATACTTCATATGTGAGAATTGAGAGTTTCCATGAACGTACTTTCCATGCGGCATATTTCCAAGTCTTTTTTCGGCGTGCCTGTCCTCAGCGACGTCGGCCTCGATGTGGAGGAAGGGGAAGTTCACGCACTGCTTGGGGAAAACGGCGCCGGCAAATCGACGCTGATGAACATTCTGGGGGGCGTTTACACCAGGGATTCCGGTTCCGTTATTGTAAACGGCGTTAACCTTGAAAACGAATCGGTAACAGGCTCGGAAAAAGCCGGGGTTGCCTTTGTTCATCAGGAACTTAACCTTTTTAACGAACTGCTTGTTTTTGAAAACCTCTTTTTGGGAAAAGAGATCCTGTACGGAACCGGTACTCTCAACAAGCGGGCCATGATAAAGCGGACGCAGGAATTGTTCGCCGAACTGGGAGTCGGCATAAACCCCAGGGCCCTCGTGGCAAATCTGGAAACCAGCCAGAAGCAGCTGCTTGAAATCGCCAAAGCCCTTGACGCCAGGGCGCGGCTCATTATTCTGGATGAACCTACCACGGCCCTTAACACGAGCGAAATCGAGCGTCTTTTTTCGATTATCCGGGGCCTTCAGAAAAAGGGAATAACCTTTATTTTTATTTCCCACAAGATGCCCGAAATTTTTACCATCGCGGACCGTTACACGGTGCTCCGCAACGGGCGTTTTATTAAAACTGGAAAAATAAGCGACACCACCCCCCGGGAAGTAACCGCCTCCATGGTGGGCAGGGACATATCGGACAGGGGAATATACGAAACGCGCGGCCTGGGAGAGGTGATCCTGGAACTGGACCGCTGTTCGGGCCCGGGGTTTCATGACATATCGTTCAAGGTCCGCCGGGGGGAAATCATCGGCCTTACGGGCCTTGCCGGTTCCGGCGCGAGCAGCCTGATGCAGGCCATGTTCGGGGCCGTTCCCTTCAGCGGGGGAAAATTTACCGTATCGGGCGCGGAGATGAAGAGGCTCAGCATACACAGGGCAATGAAGATTGCCCGCATAGGCATGGTCCCCACAAACCGCAAGGAAAATTCCATTCTGCCCTTCATGCAGATACTGGAGAACGAATACATATCCGAACATACCCTTTCGGGCCACATTCCCCATATTTTCAAAAAAAAGGAAGTCGCCAAATACAACGAGTTCAAGAGGATTCTCAACATCAAGGACAATTCCTGGCGCGATCCCATTACGAGCCTTTCGGGGGGGAATCAGCAAAAAATAATTCTGGCCCGCCTCCTTGATACCAACGCGGATATTTTCCTCCTTGACAACCCGACGCAGGGAATTGATGTCGGGGCCAAGGGTGAAATTTACAAGCTGATTTTACAGCTGTCCGAACAGGGCAAGACGATACTGGTCAACACCCTGGAAATTCCCGAGATCGAGAAAGTGGCGGATGAATGCGTGGTGTTTTACCACGGCAGCGTGCACGCGGTTCTTGACCGGAACAGTATGGACGAAACCACGGTGATGCTGCACGCCACAGGCGCGGTGCCGGCGGCGGTGCGGCCAAACGGAGAAAAAAGATGAGTGATGCCGAAAGACTTGAACAGTATGAAGGCTCCGGTCCCGGCGGGCCGGCCGGGCGGAAAGGCGCCGCCGTCCGCGCCGCCCGGCGGGCGGGGGACAGCGTACTCGGATTTTGGGGCAGTTACAGCTATGTGATCATTTTTATCGCGATTTTTATAACCTTTGTTTTGGTAAGCAAGAACCTTACCTGGTCGGGGATCATGCTGGTGCTGCGGCAGAGCGCGGTGCTGGGCGTTATCGGTTTCGGCATGGCGCTGGTCATCCTTGTGGGCGACATTGACCTGTCCGTCGGTTCGGGGCTGGTGCTCATATCGGGCCTTACCGTCATGGTGTATAACGCGACCAATAGCGTCATTGCCGCGCTTCTTGCGAGCCTGGGAATGGGAATCGCCGCGGGCCTTTTCAACGGCCTTTTGGTCGGCATCGCGAAAATGCCGCCTTTTATCGTTACGCTTGCGACCATGCTTATCTTCCGCTCCCTGGCCCTGTACATCAGCCATTCAAGGCTCTACGAGCTTGATTCTTCACTGTCTTCCTTCAGCGCCTTTCACTACGGTTTCGGCAATTCGCCCTTGGCGACCGTTCCGGTTGTGGGGCTGATGTTCCTTGTTGTGGCCGCGGTAATTACCTACATGTGCACTTCCACCAAGTACGGCAAGAGGATCTACGCGCTGGGGAGCAACGCCAGGGCCGCCCGGCTTGCGGGCATCAACACGGAGTGGCTCAAGGTAAGCCTTTTCGTGATCTGCGGCCTTCTTGTCGGGTTTGCCTCGTTCATCAATGTAGCGATGAACCGCAGCGTTTCTCCCGCCAATACCGGCATCAGTTTTGAGATGTACGCCATTGCCGGCATCGTCCTTGGGGGAATCAGCATGTCGGGCGGCAAGGGGCATGTGGCGGGCATCATTTTCGGCACTATGTCTTTCACAATGGTCAGCCGCATTATCGACGCCTTTGAACTGAGCACCGAAATCAACAATACGGTGAAGGGGATCATCCTCCTTCTGGCAATCGCGCTGCAGATGATCAAGAAAAGATCAAGGGAATAGCACGAATCGTGGACGGAGGCTTACGGTGGGGTTTTCATTTTTTCCGTGAGGCTTTTCTGTTTCGTATATCCAATACCGAAGCTCGGTCAAGCAGAAAGGGGCTTAGCCGTACTGTTTTATCAGAATTGCGTTGCTGTTCCTGGCGTTCCCGGAACAGCGATATTGTTGTATGTCCTATCTTGTTAAAGGGAATGGCTATAGTGGTAATGGGAGGACAGCAATGGGCGGAAAAGGTATTGTCATAACCAATCAAAGAAATGTTTTCGGGAACTCTGAGTTTTACGCTGTATAAATATTGCAGGGCTCCCAATAAAAGAACATCAGACGGGATAAAACAGCCCGTAGGATATTTTCCCCGTTTTTCTATGAGCTTTTTCATAGCTTCGTAACCTTTTTCTACAGTACAATCGCCGGTAATTCCAATTATATTTCTGTCCTGTAGGATAAGACCGTTTTTTTCCAGCGTTTGTTTAAAACCTTCAAAACGTTCATGGTCTTTTTTTAGTACCATGGCGCCAAGAGAATGATGTCCCCGTTCAATAAAATGACTGGCGGCTATGGAAGATCCTCGAAATTCATCCAGAATAATCTTATCTGTACCTGACATGGACAGGGGGCGCTCGATCATAATAACCGGTATGTGCTTGTCAATAATTTTTCTGATTACTTTTGGCCGGGATTTTACAGCTGCTGTAAAAATAATGCCTTCCGCCATATTTCCGGTCAATTCATTAATCAATTTTTCTTCCAATCTGGGTTCAGATTGATGGTATAGAGGCAGTATCTGATAATCGAATTGAATAGCGGCATCCCGCAGGGCTTCGCTGACGCTGGTATAAAAAGGATTTTCTGTAGACAGAGGTAGTACATTAGCGATGATCCCGGTACGGTTGCTTTTAAGCGCCTTGGCCATGCGGTTTGGCGTGTAGCCGAGAGTATTTATGGATTCTTGCACCCGTTTTCTTGTTTTATCGGATACGTAACCTTTCTTGTTTATTACCCTGGTAACGGTTGCCCAAGAGACTCCGGCATGCTTTGCCACATCTTTTATTCCGGTAGTTGACATTCTCATCCCCAATCTTATGTTTTTTATCAAAAGCCGTCAAGGTCATCGCCGCCCTCCGTCTTGTCTGGGCCTTCTTCTGGTACAAATGCGGGAAGATTTTAGCCCCTCATGCGCCGGCAGATGCCCTTCATCTCTCAATGACCGGCATTTCATGTCAAGCGAGGAACGGAAAATTCCCGGTTTCTGACAAACTGACACGGTCAGACTTTTAATCTGCCACCATTGCGGACAATCCGCTATAGGCCAGTATGTCCATACCCTGACCGCTGCCGATGTCGCTTCCGGCTGGCTGGAGCTTCGTTCCCTCCTCAATAACGCCACTGAAATCTGGTGTGCCAAAGAACGGCTCCCCTTCACCCGCAGCCATAAGAAAAATGACAACTGTTTCGTTGAACAAAAACGGCGCCATTGTCCGCGAATACGCCGGGTATGACCGGCTTGAAGGGCTTGAGGAACAGACCATCATGACCCAGTGCGCTCTTTACAACCCAACTTGGTGGAATTTCAGCAGAATGTCAACAAGGCGATCCTGCGTCTGCGCCAGTAGCTTGCCTAGTCAAACTACGGGAACAGGAATAGCTTTCGGCAGCATTTCTATTTGAGGCATTACGGAGGAGGGGTAAAATGTGAAAACGTTATCGTAAATTCAAGCCAAAAATGTCAATTTTTCAATTTTTTTGTAAATTTTTCTTGACAAAGGGATAAAGGTTATTTTATAATACATAAATATGTAAACGTTAACACATTTTGTTATTTTCGAGGAGGTTTTTATGGAAAAGCTGTTAAAAAATCAGGCGTTTATACTGTGTATAATTCTTGTGGCGGGAATTATTTCGGGTTGCGGAGGCACCGGAGAAAAGGGTGCCGAAAGCGGTGTCAAATTGGTTTGGTTTACAGAACAAATGGACGACGTCCAGTATGAGCGGTGGATGAAATATGTGGTAAGCCCTTTTAATGAACAGCATCCGGGTGTTACTGTTGAAATTTCCGCATCTGCGGATTATGAGCAGGTACTGCGTATTCAGTTGTCATCAGGCGCCGGGCCGGATATTTGTAATCTTGGCGGTCCTTCGCTTACCAGTGAATATGTTAAAGGGGACAAGTTGCTGGATATCACCGATTATGTAAATAATTCGGGCTTGGATAAAAGAATCTTTCGCTGGGCCCTTGATTCCTGCAGGATAAACGGGAAGCTCTACTCGCTGCCAAATTCCTATGAAGCTCTTCTTTTATGGTACAATGAAGATCTTTTTGCCAGAAATAACTGGAAGCCCCCGGTTACCTATGATGATTTTACAGCATTAAGCAATGCCATTCAGGCAAAGGGAATAATTCCCATAGCCTTTGGGACTTCAAATTTCAAGGCGATTAACGAACAGTTTGTGTCTGTTGCCTTTGCTGATTATGCCGGCAGGGAAAACGTCAAGAAAGCCCTGAATAACGAATTAAAATGGACTGAGCCGGTGTTTCTGGGATCTATTACCGTTCTTAATGACATGTGGCAAAAAGGCTGGATTAATGATAAAAAATCCCATGCGATTTCGTCTGATGAGGCATATTCGCTATTTTACATGGAACAGGCGGCTATGGCCATGACCGGAACATGGGCATTGGATACGTTTGGCAACCAAATTACTGATTTCAAATACAATGCTGTTCCATTCCCGTCACTGCGTGACGGAGTTGAGCCTACAATTCCATTTGGCGCCGGAGGAGTTGTATCAATTA
This sequence comes from Treponema sp., assembly GCA_031264395.1. Lineage (GTDB taxonomy): Bacteria > Spirochaetota > Spirochaetia > Treponematales > Breznakiellaceae > JAIROE01. Next base: position 8,086 of record JAISEB010000261.1, read on the forward strand.
ACGCGGCTACCAAAAATCCTGATGAATGTTTCAGCTTTATAAAATTCATCTTTGATAATACGGCAAATCAGGCAAAGGCAGTAGGAGAAGGGGCACAGCCGCTCCCTGTAGATGCCGATGAATCTTTGTATCCTTCCGCTATGCGCGAAGTGGATAAAAGAATTCTTAATATGCTTGAAGTGACCCAAGGCAATCTTCAGCAGGCAGGTCATGTTATGTGGACCTACTGGCCGGCTGAAACCAGGCAGTATATGATGGACAATATAGAGAATGTTTATCTGGGCAGACTTACACCGGCGGATTATCTTGCCAGATCGCAAGAAATATTCGCCAAAGAATATGCTGAAGGAAAAGTAATACCGGTCAATTGACGATGCCAGCCGGAGGTATTCTCTGCCTCCGGCATTTTATGGAAGGATGTTTTATGATCACGGCAAAGAAAATTTCGTTTTCCGGTTTTACAGGCCTTTTTTTTGTAGTTCCTGCTTTTCTGTATCATTTTATTGTCGTAATGATGCCATCCATAAATACCATTTATTTGTCTTTTTTTGATTGGAATGGTTTAAACAAGCCTCTTTTTACAGGTCTTGCGAATTATATTGAAATGGCGACAAAAGATCCCGTAATGCCCTTGGCTTTGAAAAATACGGCAATCTGGACTTTGATTTTTATCAGCATTCCGGTTGTCTTATCCATTTTTATTGCGGTACTGGTTAGTAGCGTTAAGTCTAATCCCGTCCAAATGCTTTATCGTACTATTTATTTTCTGCCTTATGTTCTGTCGGCTTCTGTTGCCGGTAAAATCTGGGCAAATTTTTATAATCCCTTTTTTGGAATCGGTCTGGTTTTCAAGAACATGGGCCTTGAAAAACTTGCGAATGTTTTGTGGCTTGGTGACCCTTCAATAGCCCTTTTTTCCGTGGCTTTTGTCAGCAATTGGCATTGGTGGGGATTCGTTATGGTATTGTTTATCTCTGCCCTGCAACAAGTTGATCCACAGCTTTATGAGGCTGCTAAAATAGACGGGGCTGGAAGGGGGAATTGTTTTGTCCATGTTACTTTACCGGGGATAAGTCCTACTATTGTTTTTGTTGTTACCATGAGCCTTATGTGGTCGATACTTTCCTTCGATTTTATCTGGGTAATGACCATGGGAGGTCCTGGACAGGCAACGGAAATGCTTGCCACATGGCTGTATAAAAATGCCTTTGCAATGTACCGTGCCGGTTATGCAAATGCCATATGTGTGTTGCAAAGTACTATTGTTATGACGGTTTTCTTTTTCAATCAGCAGATCCGCAAAAAGGTGGAAGAATATTTATGAATCTGAAAAACATTTCGCCAATCAAGATTATCGTACATCTTTTTCTGTTTGCTGTTGTGATTTTCCAGCTTTTCCCGTTGGTTGTTTTGTTTATAAATACATTGCGTACGGATGTTGAAATTAAAAAGATGCCCATAGGTTTTCCGAATCTGCCTTCTTTGGCTAATTATCCTGTCACATGGGAAAGAGGCGGTTATTTGATTGCCTTCCGAAATAGTTTTTTTGTCGGCTTTTGCGTGATAGTGATAGTCCTTGTCCTTGCGGGTCTGGGGGCTTATGGTCTGGCGCGTCTTAAAATGCCGGGTAAGTCATTTTTTATGGGATATTTCATGCTGGGTATGTCTTTTCCGTCTTTTATGTTTATTGTCCCTCTGTATTATAATTTTAGTAAACTTGGGCTTGTCAACAATCATTTGAGTCTTATTATTATTTATTCCGCGTCATATCTTTCCTTTTCAATCTTATTGATAAGAACCTTTTTAGTCAGTATCCCTCGTGAACTGGAAGAAGCGGGAAAAATAGACGGTTGCAGTGAATTGAGAGTTTTTGTGCATATTACACTTCCATTGGTTGTTCCCATTATGACCACGGTGGCCCTTGTTGCCTTTGTGTGGAGCTGGAATGAATTCCTCTGGGCAAACACTTTTTTGACTACCGATACGTTTCGTACTGTTTCGACAAGGTTCTATAAATTTACATCGGAATACAGCCGGGATATGGCCAAGATATATACAGCAGGCATGATTACTCTGGGACCAATTATAGTACTTTACTTGTTTTTGCAGAAATCCTTCATTGAAGGCTTAACCCAGGGTGCAATTAAAGGCTGAGCATCGGAGGGAAACATGAAAGCGGCGGCAATGGCGGCTCCACAGAAATTCGAGATCGTTGATAAACAAATTCCCGAAATAACGTCCGATCAGCTTTTAATACGGGTAATAGCATGCGGTATTTGTATGTCCGAATACCCGCGTTGGAATGAAGGAAGACAAACAGGTGAGGTTTTTGGACATGAACCGGTCGGAGTGGTGGAAAAAACCGGGACCAATATAAAGGATTTTAAGAAGGGAGATCGTGTATCAGGTTTATTCCGTCATGCTTTCGCCGAATATACTATTGCAAATCCGGCGCTGGTCATAAAGTTGCCTGATGAAGTGAGCGATTTGGAAGGTATTCTTGAACCCTGGTCCTGCCTTGTTAGTGGTGCGGAACGGATATTGATGGATCTTGGAAGTTCTGTCGCGCTGGTGGGTTGCGGATATATGGGACTTGGTTTTTTGCAGATGATGAAACTGCGGGGTGCGGGAAAAATTATCGCCATAGATATACGCGAAGAAAGTCTTGAAAATGCCCGCCGTTTTGGTGCTGATGAAACGTATATGTCTGACGCAGTACCTTCAAAATATATAGTTGACAAGTGGGATGATAAAATTTTTGCAAGAGGCGTTGATGTGGTTGTTGAAGCCGGAGGAGGAGCTACTACACTGGAGCTGGCAGGGAAATTGGTTCGTCCGCACGGGACCCTTGCGGTTGTAGGGTTTCATCAAAGTGGAGGTCGGCGTGAAGTTGATATGCATCTGTGGAACTGGAAGGCCATAAATGTGATTAATGCCCATGAACGAAGATCATCTGTTCAAATGGAATATTTTGCAAGGGCGATAAAGCTGATTCAGGCAAAACGGCTACAAAGCAGAGAAATGATGACGCATGAATATTCACTTGTGGATATAAACCGGGCTTTTTGGGAGCTAAAAGAAAAGCCGCCCGGATATATAAAAGGATATATACGCCTTTCAATATAAATAGAGTTATTCAATAATTTCAGTTATTGAATAACTTTCGCTGTAAAATGTTTCGAAAGCGAGGTTTGATATGGGAATTAAAGTAACAATCTGGAACGAGTATCTCCATGAAAAAAATGAAGAAAGAATAGAAAAAGTATATCCGAAGGGTATACATGGAGCAATACAGGATGAGCTTTCGCATGATAAAAACTTAAGTATAAGAACTGCTACTTTAGAAATGCCTGGGCATGGGCTTTCAGATGAGATTCTGTTGGATACAGATGTACTTATATGGTGGGGACATCAGGCCCATGACAGGGTAAGTGATGAAACTGCAGACATGGTGGCCAGGCACGTCAGGCTGGGCATGGGGCTTATTGTACTTCATTCAGGCCACTACTCAAAACCTTTCAAGAAACTTATGGGTACAAGTTGTAGTCTGTCTTGGCGGGAAATAGGCGAGACTGAGCGAATCTGGATTATTGATCCTGCGCATCCTGTTTGCCAGGGACTTGGACCGTTTTTTGAGCTTGAACATGAAGAAATGTACGGAGAGGTGTTTGATATTCCGGTTCCTGATGAACTCTTGATGATTGGCTGGTATAAGGGTGGAGAGGTGTTTCGCTCAGGCTGCATTTTCAAGAGAGGTAGGGGTAAGGTGTTTTATTTTCAGCCGGGCCATGAGGAATTTCCAACATTTCACTGCCCTGAAGTAGTCAGGGTATTACTTAACGCAGTGTATTATCTTAAACCTCTTTCACGGAAGGAAGATCCGGGAATCGATGTTTTGGCTTCTCCCTGTGTAGATCCTGCCGAACCGGGTATTTTGGATTTATATAAGGTAAATGAAAAGCCGTCTGAAATATACAGGAAGATGAAAGAGCGGTATTTGTGTTCTTCCTGAAAAAACAGAGTAATGGAATGCCTCATAATAAATTCAACCGCGGGAACTTGTAAAAAAATAGATTGTTTGATATAACCCTTGGATTAGTGCTATTCCAAGAGGTTAATATGGCGGGAATGAAGATTGGCATTGCCGGCGCGGGAAGCATGGCGCAGTACCACTGCGAGGGTTTTACCCGCGCGGGGGCGGAAGTCGTCGCCATGGCGGACACGGATCTTGACCGGGCGCGGGCCTTTGGGGAAAAACGGGGAATTACGCGGGTATACGCGGATCTTTCACAAATGCTTTCGGCTTGTCCGGAAATTGACGCCGTTTCAATAGTCACCCCGAACAAATTCCACAAGCCGCTTGCCCTTGAAGCGCTTTCCCGGGGGAAGCATGTGTACTGCGAAAAGCCTCCGGCCCTTAACGCCCGGGAAATGGGGGAAATGCTTGAGGCCGCGCTTAAGGCCGGAAAGGTTCTGATGTTTGATTTCAACAACAGGGCCCGGCCGGAATCACAGGCAATCATGAACTATATACGGGACGGCAGGGTGGGGACCATCAATTCCGCCCAGGCGTCGTGGATCAGGCGGAACGGCATTCCCGGTTTCGGCGGCTGGTTTACCTCGAAGGCCCTTTCCGGCGGCGGGCCCGTCATAGATCTTCCCCACATGCTGGATCTGGCCCTGTACTTCATGGGCTTTCCCGAGCCGGATTACCTTTTGGGGACCGCCTATTACGATTTTATGGGCAACAAGAGCTTCAAGGGGCCTTGGGGCATTCCCGATCTTGCCGGGGGCGTTACCGACGTTGAATCCGCCTGTCACGCCATGGTCACCTTCAAAACGGGCCAGTGCCTCATGATACGCAGTTCCTGGGCGGAGATGAACGAGCGTGAACTGGTGTCCGTTACCTTTCAGGGGACCAAAGCCGGGGGAAAGGTCGAGCGGCTTTTCGGCATAGACGGCCTTGACGAGACAAGCGTGGACAATTCGCGCCTCTTTATTGAGGAATACGGCAATCAGGTTGATCTTGTCCCCAGGACGGAAAGGGACGAGTCCATGGGCCGCGTGGCCTCCGCGGCGAATTTCGCCGAGGCGGCGCTGGGTATCTCGAAGCCGCTTAACACGCCGGGCGAAGCCCTTATCCTCATGAAGATTATCGACGCCATGTACGAATCCGCCTCGTCGGGGAAGCCGGTAAAAACAGGATGAATCCTCCTCTTTCCCCTTCCGCGCGCACAACAGATTCATTGACATGTAAAAAATGAACGCGGTATACTTGAGGGGCTTTTCGGGCCCGGCCTGAACCGGCCGGGCAAGCTGCTATTTTAAGTCTTTGGAGGATGGAGCATGAAAACAGGAACTGCGGCGTTGGTTTTTTTCGCGTTGTTTTCTTTGACGGCGTCTCTCTTCGCGGGGGGGACAAAGCAGTCGGGCGGCCTTACCATTAAACCGGGAGTGCTTACCGTAGGCATGGAAATCGGCTATCCACCGATGGAGTACTTTGACACCGACGGAAAAACCCCCATCGGCTTTGACGTGGAGCTGTCCAAGGCCCTTGCCTCCAAACTGGGGCTCAGGGTTGAATGGGTGGACACCGCGTGGGACGGGATCTTCGCCGGGGTAGAGACCGGCAAATACGACTGTATCATCTCCTCGGTTACCCATACCGAAGAAAGGGCCCGCGCGTATAACTTCACCAAACCCTATGTGGCAAATTCCCAGCTTCTTGTGGTGCGCGCGGATTCCAGGGTCAAGCCCAAAAGCCTGGAAGAGGTTCCGGGATTACGGCTTACCTACCAGGCCGAAACCACTTCGGATACCCTGGCGACCGAATGGATAGGCAGAACCAGGGCGAATGTCGAAGTTTTTGAATACGACAAGGTGATGAACTGCTTTGACGAACTTACCCTCAACCGGGTTGACGTTATCCTCGTGGACAGCGTCGTGGCGGCGGAATATCTTTCCAGGCCGGGAAATCCCTTCGAGATCACCGCCGAGGTAAGCAACGACGAAGTGCTTGCCGTCTGCCTTAAAAAGGGCAATGACGCCCTCACCACCGCCCTTAACGGCGCGCTGGATGCACTGTACGCCGAAGGCGCCCTGCAGAAGATTTCGCAGGATGTTTTCGGGACCGACGTGGTTTCTTCCGTCCGGTAAGAAAACCTGTAAAAGGGAAACCGGGGAAAGGCCGAGGGGCGGCCCCGTTTTCCCGAAAGGGGATGTTGCTGATGTTCAGTTTGTATGAAGGCGCAGCCTATGACAATATCCCGCTGTACAGGAAGCGCTGGTTTGTCCTTTCGCTTTTTTTCGCTGAACTGTGGATTCCCCTGCTCCTGTACTATCTCCTGTTCAATTTCTTTGACGGCTTTTGGGCAAACCGGTACATCCAGATAGCGATCCTGTGCGCGTGCTGGGGCCTTCTCCTTGCCGTTCTTTTAAGCGGGGACATTTACGCCCTGCGGAAAGACAGGGTGTACAGGATCAGGCTGAAATACCTGTTTGTCTTTCTGTACTTTTTGCTGCTGGCCGCCGCGTGCGTTCTTGTGTCCGCGGCTGTCTTTGCCGTTCTGCCCCTTGCCCCGGAAAAAGTCAGGGGCTTTTTCGGAACCATCGCCGTCTGGGCGGTACAGCTGATGGAAGGCTCCAGGGTCACGGTGTGGCTCACGATCCTCGCCGTTTCGGCGGGCCTTGTCCTGAGCCTCTTTCTGGCGCTGGGCAAGATGTCCAAAAAGCTCTGGCTTAACAGGATCTGTTCGGCGTATGTTTTCTTTTTCAGGGGCACGCCCCTTCTTATGCAGCTTTACTTTATTTACTACGGCCTTCCCCAGATAACCCCCGCCCTTACCATAAACAACCGTTTTATCGCCGCCTTTATCGCCTTTAGCCTCAACTCGGCGGCCTACTGCGCGGAGATTATCAGGGCGGCGATCCAGAGCATAGACCGGGGCCAGTTCGAGGCGGCAAAAGCCCTGCGCATGTCCTACGGCCAAACCATGGCCCTTGTGATAATTCCCCAGTCCATAAGGCGGCTTATTCCGCCCGTGGGAAACGAGTTCATCATGATGTTAAAGGACGCCTCCCTTGTTTCGATTATCGCCCTTACCGACATAACCAAAGTGACCCGGTCCATTTCGTCGTCTACAGGTTCGGCAATGGTGTATATACCGGCGATGGTGCTCTACCTTATAATCACCGCGGTCTTTACGTTTGTTTTCCATAAGCTGGAAAAGAAGTATTCGGTCTATGTGTAAGATGCCGGAACGGTTTTGGAGCTGTCCATGTCAATGATAAAAACCGTCGATGCCTGCAAGACCTTCCACGGAAAACAGGGAAGGGGACCCCTTGAGGTATTGAAGAACGTATCGCTTACGGTGGAACAGCGGGAAGTGGTCTGCATCATAGGCCCCTCGGGCGCGGGAAAATCCACCTACCTCCGCAGCCTTAACCGGCTTGAAAAAATTGATTCGGGGCAGATCTACATTGAAGACAAGCTCCTCTTTGACTGCAGGGGAGGGGTGAACACGCATGCCATCAGCCATCAGGAACTGAACAAGTCGCTTCTTGAAGTGGGAATGGTGTTTCAGAATTTCAACCTCTTTCCCCATAAAACGGCGGTTGAAAATGTGATGCTTGCCCCTATTCATGTGCGCAAAGTTCCCCCCGACCAGGCGCGGGAAAAGGCAAAGGTGCTTTTGGAGCGCGTCGGGCTCTACGACAAGGTGGACGCGTATCCTGGGCAGCTTTCAGGCGGCCAGCAGCAGCGGCTTGCCATAGCGCGGGCCCTTGCCATGGAGCCGCGCATCATGCTTTTCGACGAACCTACTTCGGCCCTTGATCCGGAACTTGTGGGTGAAGTGTTAACGGTAATGAAGGGCCTTGCCCAGGCGGGCATGACCATGCTTGTCGTTACCCATGAAATGGGTTTTGCCAGGGAAGTGGCCGACCGCGTGGTCTTCATGTTTGAGGGGGCCATACTCGAAACCGGAAAGCCCGGCGAGATCTTCAGCAGCCCTTCCAACGACAGGACCAGGCAGTTTCTGCAGAGCGTTCTGTAGTTTTTACCATGAAAAAACTGCTGATGGGCAACGAGGCGGCCGCGCTTGGGGCTATACGCGCCGGGGTAAGGCTTGTTTCCGGTTATCCGGGTACGCCCTCCACGGAGATTCTTGAAACGGCCGCCTCATATGCCCGTGAAAACGATCCCGGCGTGTATGTCGAGTGGTCTGTAAACGAAAAAGCCGCGCTGGAAGTCGCCGCGGGCGCGGCCATGGCGGGGGCCCGGGCGCTTGTAACCATGAAACAGGTTGGGCTCAATGTCGCCTCCGATCCGCTCATGAGCCTTAATTATCTGGGCGTTGAAGGCGGCCTTGTAGTTGCCGTCGCCGACGATCCCGGGCCCCTTTCATCCCAGACGGAGCAGGATACCCGCCGCTTCGGAAAATTCGCCAAACTTGCCGTCTTCGATCCGTCTTCTCCCGAAGAGGCCTACGCCATGATGGCCGACGCCTTTGCCTGTTCGGAAAAATACCGCCGCCCGGTGCTGTTCCGCCCCACGACGCGGATCTGCCACAGTTACGCTTCGGTGGAGATCCTCGATCCTCTGCCCTCAAAAGCGCCCTCCGGGTTTGACAAGTCAGGCGGCCGCTGGGTTATTTTTCCCGGCCTTGCCTACAGGAACCATATTCAGATTGAAAAAGATCTTTCCGCCATGGGGGAAGAATTTTCTTCGTACGGGGGAAACCTTCTGTATGACGCGCCGGGAGGCCCTTCTTCCTCAGGCGGGAGCGGGCCGGGCGTTAAAAAAGGCATAGCGTCGGGCGGGGTAAGCTGGGCCTACACGCTTGAGGCGCTTGAGGAATGCGCCGCGCCGCCTGAGGGCCTTCCGCCGTACCGGCTCCTCAAGACCGGCGTTTTTCCCTTTTCCGAAAAACTGGGAAGGCGTTTTCTTGACGGGCTTGAGGAAGTCCTTGTGCTGGAAGAACTTGATCCTGTTATCGAGGATGAATTGATACGTCTTTCCGGCCTTTACGGTATCGCGGTAAGGGTAAGGGGAAAATACTCAGGCGATATGCCCCGCGCCGGGGAAAATACCGCCGCCCTCGCGGCCGAAAGGATACGGGCCTTTCTCCTGCCCGCCTCAGGCGGAAGCTCCCCGGAGAAGGGCGTCACGGCCGGGACAGGGACTCAGGCGGCCGTCACGGCAACCTCGGCCACACTGGACGCGGCCGCGCCGGACATGGAGGGCGGACCGGTTCCGCCCGCGCTTCCCCCGCGCCCGCCCGTGCTCTGCGCGGGCTGCCCCCACCGCGCGTCGTTTTTCGCGGTAAAGGAAGCGTTCGCGGCCTGGGCCCGCGGCAGGGCTTCTTCCCCGCCCGGCGCGGCAGGTTTACCGGGCGTAAAGCCGAAGGCGGTCTTTTCGGGCGACATAGGGTGTTATACGCTGGGAAACGCGCCGCCCCTTGACATGACCGACACCTGCCTCTGCATGGGAGCGGGCATTACCGTGGCGCAGGGAATAAACAGGATTGAGCCCGGCACGGTAAATTTCGCGTTCATCGGCGATTCGACGTTTTTTCATACGGGCATTCCGGGGATAGTAAACGCCGTGTACAACCGCGCCGATATTGTCGCCGTGATCCTTGACAACAAGACTACCGCCATGACCGGAAACCAGCCCCATCCGGGAACGGGAAAAACCGCGCCGGGGTTTCCGGCCGGCAGGGTGGATATATACGCCATGCTTGCCGCCGCGGGTGTAAAGCACATAGAGCGGGCCAATCCTTTTCACCAGAAAGAGGCAAGGGAGGCGGCCGGCCGGGCGCTTCTTCAAAGCGGGGTGCGGGCGCTTCTCTTTGAGGCCCCCTGCATCATGGTATCAAGGCCGCCTGAGCGCTTTGTCATAGACGGGGAAAAATGTACGGGATGCGGGGTCTGTGTCTCGCGTTTGGGCTGCCCCGCCATTTCCCTTTCCGCGCCCCGCGCGGCCCTTTCCCCCTCCGCGAAAAAAGATCCCCGCAGGGCGGTAATCGACGAATCGCTCTGTACGGGCTGCGGCATATGCGGGGAACTGTGCGCCTTTGGGGCCATAGGGCCCAGGGGGCTCGCGTGACGCTCAACTGCCTTGTCACCGGCGTCGGCGGCCAGGGAACGGTGCTCCTTTCACGGCTCATAGGGGCCGCGTCAATGAGGCGCGGCCTTGATGTCAGGGGAACCGAAACCATAGGCATGGCCCAGCGGGGAGGCAGCGTGGTAAGCCACCTCCGCCTGGGCGGCGTGATTCATTCACCCCTTATCCCCCCAGGAAAGGTGGATATCGTCATCGCGTTTGAGCCGGGCGAGGCGGTGCGGGTCCTTCCGTTCCTTGCGGAAAAGGGGACGCTGCTTGTCCTTGACAGGCCCGTTATGCCCTTTCCCCTGGCGGGAGGCTCCCCCTACGAGCCCCTCCGCATGATTCAATACCTCCGGGAATGTTTCGGAAAAACAGGAAGGCTTGCCGTTCTGGACGGCCCTTCCCTTGCCGAAAAATGCGGCAGCGTGAAGACCGCCAACACCGCCCTGCTTGGCGCGGCGCTGGGAAGGGGGCTTTTCCCCTTTGACGAAAACGATGTCCTTGAGGCGCTTGCCGAAAGGCTCAAACCGTCTCTTGTCGAAATCAACGTAAAGGCCCTTGAAACGGGAAAGGAGTACGCGTATGCGTGTTAGGCCGGAGGCCGTCGTATGAACATGACGGAAGAAACGCTGGCGGGACTGCGGAAATCCATAGCCGGGGCGATGAAGGGCGGTTTTTACCGCGGGCATTTTAAGGGAATCAGGCCCGAAGACATACAGAGCCGAGCCGATTTTGAAAAACTTCCCTTTACCCAGAAGGAGGATCTCAGGGAAGCGTATCCCCTGGGGCTTGCCGCGGTTAACGAGGAAAAAATAGTCCGCATACATTCATCGTCGGGCACCACGGGAACGCCCGTTATTGTTCCCTATACCCGCCGTGATGTCGAAGACTGGGCGGTGATGTTCCGCCGCTGTTACGAAACCGCGGGGGTTACCAGGGCCGACCGGGTGCACATTACGCCCGGCTACGGGCTGTGGACCGCGGGCATAGGTTTTCAGCTTGGGGCGGAACTGCTTGGAGCCATGACCATTCCCATGGGGCCGGGGAACACCGACAAGCAGCTGCGCATGATGGAGGATCTTCAGTCGACGGTCCTGTGCGCCACTTCTTCCTATGCCCTTCTCCTTGCCGAAGAAATAGAAAGGCGGGGGCTGCGGGACAAGATATGCCTTAAAAAAAGCCTCATCGGTTCGGAACGCTGGGGTGAAAAAATGCGGAAGCGCATAGCGAATGAACTTGGCGTTGAGCTTTACGACATCTACGGCCTTACCGAAATTTACGGGCCGGGCATAGGCATAAGCTGCAAATACGAATGCGGCATGCACATGTGGACCGATTATCTTTACTACGAGATCATAAATCCCCGCACGGAAAAACAGGCGAAGCCCGGCGAAACGGGGGAACTTGTCATCACTACGCTCCGCAAGGAAGGCGCTCCCCTTATCCGCTACCGCACCCACGATCTTACGCGGGAACTTCCGGGCGCGTGCAAATGCGGCCTTGATTATCCGCGCATCGATACCCTCATAGGCCGTTCGGACGACATGGTGAAAGTCAGGGGAACCCTTATCTATCCGTCGCGGATCGACGAACTGCTTGCGGCCATTCCCGGCGTTTCAAGCGAGTATCAGATTCAGATAGATCATCTTAACGGAAAAGACATTGTCAACCTTTTCTTTGAAACCGTCCTTAAGGGAAGGGACGAAATGAAGAACCTTGAAAAAACCGTCGAGGACGCCTTCAAGCATACAATAGGCATAACCGTTAAACCCATCGCCGTCGCCATGGGGGAGCTTCCCCGGAGCGAAAAAAAATCGACGAGGATCTTCGACAACCGTTACTAGGGCGTCAGGACCGGCCCCGTCGCTTCGCCGTCAAATGAAGTACATGTACGATTGGTCGGGGTCTATGGTTCCCGTTACCGAGGCAAGCGTCTTCTTGTCTATGACGGCCGCGATGCGGTCGTTAAGGCGGTTGAAGACGGTAAGCCGTATACAGCGCTGAATCTTCGATTCCTTCGCGCCGGGAAGGGGCGGGTCAACCACGAGCATGTCCCCCTCAAGGGTGCGCAGGGCTTCCCCTATATTGATGTCTTCCGCCTTCCGCGCCAGCGCGTAGCCGCCCGAAGCGCCCTTGACCGAGCGTATGAAGCCCGAGCGGCGGAGAATGACGGCAACCTGTTCAAGGTAGCGTATGGAAATGTTCTGTCTGGCGGCGACGCCGGCGAGGGACACGTGATCTTCCCCCGTGTGTTCCGCCAGATCTATGAGGAGCCGTATGCCGTAGCGCCCCCGCGTGGAAATTTTCATATTGTGTACTCCGTCTGGTCCATTTTTTCATAGGCAAGGGCAAGATCCTCAAGGCTGATGGAATCAACGCAGTCCGAAATTTCCCTGTACAGTTCGCCCCAGGTATGCACCGAACGGCAGGCGTCCCTTACCGGGCACTCGCGGGAAACAAGGCAGTCGACCAGTTCAAGGGAGCCCTCGACGGCCCGCAGAATGTCCCCCACGCGTATCTCTTTGGGGGCCTTTCCGGGAAAGTAGCCTCCCTGCGGCCCCCGCACGCCCTGTATGATCCCCTTTTCCCGCAGCGGGATAAAAAGCTGTTCCAGATACCCCTTGGAAACGCCGATGTTTTCGGCGATTGCGCGGGTACTTGTAAATTCGCCCTTCGGAAGAAGGGTCATGTAAAGAAGGGCCTCCAGCGAATAGCGGCCCTTGGTCGAAATTCTCATGCGCCGTTTTCCTCCTTGCAGCGGAACAGGGCGGCGTCAAGATCGGCAATGATGTCATCCGGATCTTCAATGCCCGCCGAAAGCCGCAGAAGCCTGTCGTTGACCCCGGCCGCAAGTCGCATGGCCTCCGGAATGGCGGCGTGCGTCTGGACCAGCGGGTAGGTAATAAGAGACTCAACCCCGCCGAGGCTTTCGGCGAAAAGGATGAGGGAAAGGCTTTCCAGAATAACAGGAACATCCGCGGGGTTTTTCAGGTAGAAAGAAAGCATCCCCCCGAAGCCCCGGGCCTGCCTCCGCGAAAGTTCGTACTGGGGATGATCCTCAAAGCCCGTGTAAAAAACCTTTTCAACGCGGTCCTGCCTTCTGAGCCATTGGGCGGCGGCAAGGGCGTTGGCGCCGTGTTTTTCCATTCTAACGCCGAGGGTTTTAAGCCCTCTGAGGACAAGCCAGGAATCAAAGGGTGAAAGAGAGGCCCCTTCGCTTTTCTGGACGTTCCGCAGTATTTCTTCGTTCTTTTTGTCCGAATGGACGATGAAGCCCGAAAGGGTGTCGTTGTGGCCTCCCATGTACTTGGTTCCGCTGTGGACCACAAGGTCCGATCCCAAATCCAGGGGGTTTTGAAACCAGGGCGAAAGGAAGGTATTGTCGGTAACAAGAATGCCCCCCGCCTCGTGGACAAGATCCGCGGCGCGGGTGATGTCGGTAACTTTCATCATGGGATTGGAAGGCGTTTCGATAAACAGGGCCCGTGTTCCCGGGCGCAGGGCCTTTTTTACAAGGGAAAGATCGCTTGTGTCTACCCAGGAAAAGGAATAGCCATAGGAACGGTAGAAGCCGTTGAAAAGGCGGTAGGTGCCGCCGTACAGATCTTCGGAAACAACGATGTGATCCCCAGGATTGAACAGTTTGACAAGCGCCGATATTGCCCCCATGCCGCTTGAAAAGGCAAGGCCGTACGCGCCGTGCTCTATGAGCGCGACGGTCTTTTCAAGCTCGTCCCTTGTGGGATTTGCCACGCGGCTGTAATCGTAGCCCGTGCTGCTGCCCAGCCCCGGATGGCGGAACGTGGCGCTCTGAAAAATAGGCGTACTGACGGCTCCGGTACGGGGATCGAAAGGAGTTGCCCCGTGCACCAAAACGGAACCCATGGAGATTTTTTTTCCGCCTTTACAGCCGTCCTTCCCGTTCAATGTCTTCTCCGGTTTTACACTGGAAGTTGTTCAAAACTCCAGTTGTTGAACAACTCTAATCTTCTTCCAGCGCCCTTTCAAAATCCTCGACAAGATCGCCGCTGTCTTCAAGCCCGCATGAAATGCGGATCAGCGTATCGGTGATGCCGAGCCTTTCCCGCTCGGAGGGGGGAACGGCGGCGTGGCTCATCTTTACGGGGTACGACGCGATTGTTTCCACCCCGCCAAGGCTCACCGCCGCGGCGGCGTATGTTACGCGGCGCAAAAAGGCAAGGGCCTTTTCCCTTGTTTTTGTCTTGAACGAAAAAACCGCCCCCGCCCCCGACGACTGCGCGTCGTGTATCTCTTTTCCCCTGTGGCCCGCAAGCCCGGGGTAGTACACCTCGTCGACGTTTTTGTTCTCCGCGAGCGCCCGGCTCAGTATGCCGGCCGACTTTTCCTGCGCTTCCATCCGCACCTTGAGCGTTTTGATGCCCCGGAGCACAAGCCAGGCGTCCCAAGGGCCGGGAACCGCGCCGAAACCGTTCTGCACCGCGTACACCTTTTTCCCCAGCGCTTCCGTCGCGGTAACGGCAAGCCCCGACACGACGTCGCTGTGGCCCCCGAGAAATTTGGTGGCCGAATGTACGACTATGTCGGCCCCCAGTTCAAGGGGCCTCTGGAAGTAAGGGGTCATGAACGTGTTGTCAACAATAACGGTGAGCCCCGCCTCCTTCGCGATGCCTGTACAGGCGCGGAGATCGGAAATCTTGAGGAGGGGGTTGGACGGGGTTTCAAGAAACACGGCCCTGGTGTTTCCCCGTAGCGCTTTTCGTATGTTTTCGGGATCGGAGGAATCTATGCCGGTAACTTCAAGCCCCCAGCGTTTGTAGAAGGTGTTGAGTATGCGGTAGCTTCCGCCGTAAATATCATCGGCGGCAATTATGTGATCCCCCGCGGCGAAGATCCCCAGCACGGAAGATACCGCGGCGATGCCGCTTCCAAATGCGTAACCCCTTGCCCCGCCTTCAAGAACCGCGATGGTTTCTTCCAGCGCCTTCCGCGTGGGATTCCCCGACCTTGAGTAATCGTACTCCTGGGACACGGAAACGTCTTTTTGGGCAAACGTGGATGTCTGCACAACAGGCACGCCCAGCGCCCCTGTGACGCCGTCCGTCTCGTGTCCGTTGTGAATAAGCAGCGTTCCCCTCCGCATTTCTTCCCCTGTTGCGTTCATTTCAGGAACCGGGCCGGCCGCAAACAGCCAATGCCGGAACAGGCCTAATTCCTATATAAATTGTATGATATGTGAACGAAAAAGGCAAGGGGCGATTCGCCGCGCGAATCTCCCGGCTTCTCCAAAAGCCAAAAAAGGAGTATACTTAAAAACAGGAGTTACATATGGAGACGGCGCAAACCGCAGGCGAGGGACTGACCTTTGAGAAGGTCTGGGCAGCCTTAATGGAAAACAGAGAGCAGATGAAGGCCACCGACCGGCGGATCGAGGAAACCAACGAGCAGATGAAGGCAACCGACCGGCGGCTTGGGGAACTTACCAACCGTTTCGGCGATATGGTTGAATACATGGTTCTGCCGAACCTTGTGGCGAAGTTTGAGGAACTCCAGTTTACCTTTACCAGGGCAAACCGCACGGAAATCAAGGACAGGGAACACGATATATTCACGGAAGTAGACGCGTTGCTGGAAAATGGCGATAAGGTAATGGCTGTCGAGATCAAGACTAAACCCAATACGCGGGACATTGACGAACACGTTGAGCGCATGGAAAAACTGCGTACATACGCGGATTTACACGATGATAAGCGGGTGTATCTGGGCGCTGTTGCGGGGGTAGTTTTTAGTGAGAGCGAAAAAAACTATGCCATGAAAAACGGCTTTTATGTGATTGAGCCCTCCGGCGATACTTTTACTATCACTAAACCGGAAGGTAAATACCACCCCCGTGAATGGTGACACAAACCCTCTTGCGCGAAGACTCACATCCAGTTCTCTATTCTTAATTCCTTTTAGCAGAATTGTGAAAAAATGTAACCACTGAGGACAGGACACGAAGTTACATAGAGAAAACAGGAGAAAACCGAATGTACAGCCAAAACTCCGTGTATCTTTAAACATCAGCCGGTTCCCGTAAACGGGACCTTACCTCGCTCCGTTTACGGCAAAACTGTCACAAGCGAAATAATACCGTTCAGAATGGCGGGTGCAATTTTCTTGATTATGCGCGCGGCTTTCTTGTCGGCGGACAGGGCTTTCCAAAACTCGCTTTGGCTTTTTGCCGTTTCGTCCAGTTTTTCGTTTAAGAGCGGCTTCAATTTTGCGGAAAGATTTTTGTAGTGTAACGCCATGAACTGTATAAACTGGTCCAGGGACAGGGAAATCAGCTTGTGGTTAAAATCACCATGATGGACGATACGGTTATCGACCATGTTTTCTTTGATGATTTTCAAGTCGTAGGGGTCTTTGACCATGAAGCTGACGGTTTTTGCGTCTTCGTTCAGTTCAAAGGGTTTTTTTGATACGTCAAACAGCCGGGATAATATCTGCGTAATTTCCTCTGCGGGATCGTGGGTTTTCGCATAACGGCAGGCAAACTCAATTTTGAAACGCCTGGCCTTGCTTTCGGCAATTTTGTACTTCTGTGCCAGAAACGATTCCGATATTTAGGTAAGGCCAAAAACGACCCTAAAACCGGCACCCATACGGGGGCACGGTTTTGTCTTTTCTTCCAGCCGGTTATACCGGCCCAGACCGGGCCTTACCTCGTTTCGGCACGCCTTCCAGGCGGCCTCCACTCGGAAGGCCCCGCCTGCCCC
>JAISEB010000290.1 GCA_031264395.1 Treponema sp.
GCGAAGTTCTGGATGGGCATCATGAATGAATTGAAAAACCGGGGGGTACAAGATATTCTCCTTGCCGCTGTCGACGGGCTGACCGGTTTTCCCGACGCCATCGCCGCGGTATTCCCCAAAACTGAGGTTCAGCTTTGTATCGTCCACCTGGTCCGCAATTCGGTGCGGTTCGTCCCGTACAAGGACCGCAAAGCGGTTATCGCCGGATTAAAAAACATATATCTGGCTCCATCAGCGGAACTAGCCGCCGATGCGCTTGAGGCGTTTGCCGGAGCATGGGACAGGAAGTACCCGGTGATTTCCAAATCCTGGCGGAACCGCTGGAATGAAGTAATACCGTTTTTCAAGTTTTCCCCTGAAATACGGAAAGCGGTGTATACGACCAACGCCATTGAGTCAGTCAATTACACGATTCAAAAAATTATCAAACACCGCCAATCATTCCCGAATGACGAAGCGGCGGTAAAATTAATTTACATGGGCTTGAAAAACATTTCCAAAAAATGGACAATGCCGGTACGGGATTGGGGCGCGGCACTCAATCAATTCGCAATCATTTACGGGGAAGACAGAGTCCCCCTATGATTTACCGTTTACACAAAAATATTTACAGGCTCAATACTCTGCTATAGTGATTTATGGAGCGGAAGAAGAACGCCATGCCGGCTTTAATCCTGATTACTACACCGGGTCAACAGAACAGATTACGGCACTGGAACCTTCATCTTTCTCTGAATCTGCAGTGTTTTTTAAGTCCTATCGGCTTGCCGGTGGTAGTCTGCTTTTCTTGGATTATCTTCCCGGTAGCACACCAATGGATGATTTTATCTCCGAATTTCAATCCTTTGCCTCCTATTCCGTTATTAATATGGTACCCAATCAGGCGATGTATTTTACTCTGAAAGACCTTACGCTTAATACCCAGAGCGGATATGATACGATGTTTTCCCATGAACAGTTCCTCTTTGATGTTGATAGTGCCGAATCCGGTACAGCAAAGAATATCGGCGTTAACCTTTTTGCCAATACTTTGACAATACTGGCGTACTTTACAGGCGAGACGGCTAAGCTCCCCCATATCGAGAAAGACTATTACTACACCCTTGAGATAGGGTTTAACGGCGGCCCGGTTTCCGATACCGGCAGTTACACGATAAGCCTTACGAGAAAATCACGGTGGCAACCATCTTAGCCGTACGGAACATCTGTTTAATGATTAGGAGGGACATAACATGAAAACAAAGAAGGCAGTAACAGCCCGCCCAGTTTTATTAAGCTTACCGCTTATACTATTTACGCTCAGTTTTTGTTCAAGTTCAAAACCCAATGATCGTTTGCAATTCCCCCAAACAGGCATAACTTTTCAGGTTGTTGAAGAATTGTCCAGACCCGAAGGGCCTCTCGCAATGCAATCAGGCAACGATGTTTTGGAGCATCTGGTAAAGCTGTCTCAAAAAAAAGACAAGGAATATCCCTCCGACATTTTCGCGAAAAGCCGGCTTCCCGCCGAAATGGTAAATTATGGATACCATTCTTTCTTTGACGGCATATATTACGCTTACCTGGAACACAGGCCGATTGTGCTGTCCCCTGACGCTGTTTGGCTGTTAATTTCCCAGGGCTTCGCGCAGCACGTAAACGCAAACGCGGAAAAACTGCGGCATTACTTTGTTAATTTTGACGGCAAGCTGACGTTGACTGTTATGACCAGCGCAGTAACTCTTGATAATCCGGACAGCCCCTGGGAAACAATATTCCCCCAATTTACCCAACAAATCGCGGAGCATACGGGCGAAGAACTAATCAACCTGTTGTCCGCCGATTTTACCACTACCACCATTGTTGAAAAGGTCGCGTCCGAAATCACCATTATGGAATCAATGAAAGCATACTTTGAATATGCGGTTATGTATGTATTATGCGGTATACCGGAAGTAACGCTTCTGGGAACTACGGAAGACTGGCAAAAAATCCTTGATAGAACAAAGCGGTTGGGCAGATATGAATTAACATGGTGGACAGACGAATTGGAACCGGTTCTGGCGGAATTTGTAAACGCCTCGCGGGGAAACATTAGCAAAGAATTTTGGATGAATATGTTCGACAAAGAATATTATAGCCTGGGATGCGGTTCCGCAACAATAATCAACGGCTGGATTACAAAATTTTTCCCCTGCGGCAGCAATGGGGAAAGAAATAGTTTAAGAAGCATTAAAAGCAGCGGAGATTTACCTGAAGAGATTGTAAAGGTTGATTTGCTGTACTATGACACGACAACAGGAATCAGTACGCCGTTGGAATTATGGGCAGGTTTTTTCGGTTTGGACCAGAACACGGAAAATTTTGCCTTAACTCCCAAGATAGGCTGGATGATTAAAAAAGCCGATCCTGAAAATTCCGAATTGGCAAAAAAGCTGGAATCGGGCGGATTCTACTCGATTCATATTCGGGTTATGGAATTTCCCGAGGTATTGCTTCATGTAAACGGAATTTCCACTCTTACGATTGATTTTATCAATGAAATTACCATACCTGACGCATTTGCAGGGGTTAAAATTGGCTATTTAAATTTATCGGGTAAAATAGAACGGGAGGAAATCGAGCGGATAATCGGGATGTTCCCTGACAGCCAGATAACTATAAACGGGGAAACAGTGAATGGCAAGAAGTAGCGATTGTTTGAGATGGATTATAAAGTAATCTGGTACTCGCTCAATGCCATAATCTTCCGGTCAAACAGGTCCAAATGAACAAGCTTTAATAATTTTATATATTTCCATCTTGTCCCTTTTCCCCATACCCCATATTTCGATTATTTCTATCTCGTTTTTTATTATTCGATAAACAATTCTATACGCTTTCTTTGCAACATATATTTTATAGTATCCAGTCAAATCGATATTGTTTTTATTTCCCAAGGTTTCACCAATAAACGGATTCTCCTTTAATTTATCAATCTTTTCGTCGACTTGTTTTCTTATGCTTCCGTCAAAAGATGTATAATCGTCAGCGGCTTCAGGAATAAATTGAATTTCAAAATTCATATTTCTTTCCGGATGTTTTCCCATGGGATATTGTTCTTGGGATCATATTTTTCCAGTCTTTTTTCTACAATGTTTTTTATCTCAAATTGTTCAAATATTTCTTCAATGTTTTTTAAATGTTCATATTCATCATAAGAAAGCAAGACCGCTTCCATATTGTTGTTTTTTAGTATGTATACTGCCTTTCCGGAATTCGACAACTCCCGAATAGTCTGGGTAAGCTCTTTCTGAAGCCGGGTTATGGGAACCATTTGTTTAGTTTCTATCAACATATATTTCTCCTTACTAATATACATAGTATAATACATATTTTACTACAATGTCAAGAGGGCTTAAGGGATGAAAAGGAAGCGGAAAAACCACGCCGCGCGTATAATTGACAGCTGTATTTTCCTCCGGTACTATTATTTTATGAAAAAGCTGCCCGTTCTTTTCCTGTGCGCCTTTGCCTTTTTTTCCTGTTCCCGTGAAGAAGAGCTTTCTATTGAAGAAATAAACGCCGTCACGGGCGGGGGCATCGACTACATACTCGAAAAAACGGTGAGCAAGCCCTGGAGGGGGGAGACGTTTCTTCCCGGAAGGCTCGGGGGGATCTGGCGCAGCGTTGTTCCGGCGGACCCCAAAAGTTTCAACGATCACATAGCCGAACAGGACTCTTCTACCGCCGCCGTGGTGGCGATGATGAGGGATTACCTTGCCGATTACGATGTATCCGCGCGGAAATGGGCGCCCCGGTGCGCGTTCTTTGAAGTCCGGGCCGACGAGGAAGCGGGAACGCTCGACGTGATCTACACCCTGCGCGACAATCTGTACTGGAGTTACTACGGCTCCGGTAAAAAGATCCCCGTTACAAGCGACGACGTCGTCTTCTGGTACAATGAAATAGACGGGAATCCCGCGTTTCAGGGTTCCGGCTATACCGGGCAGTTTCTTGTCATGGAAGACGGAACAAGGGCCCACGTCGACATAGAAAAAATCAACGACAAACAATTTGTTTTTCATTTTCCCCGCATTGTGGCGGAGCCGGTCTATTCCACCAATCTCCAGATCGCCCCGCGCATAGACTACGAACAGGCGTACCGCGAGCGGGGCGCCGAGGGGGTGAGGGATCTCTTCAACATCAAAACAGACCCGCGCCTTATTCCGTCCATGGGAAAATGGTTCCTTGCCGAATATACCGCGGGCCAGCGCCTTGTGTACAAACGGAATCCCGACTACTGGGACAAAGACAGCGGCGGCGTTTCCATTCCCTACATGGAAGAAGAAATCGTCCGCATTATCCCCGAGGAAAACACACAGTATCTCCTTTTCAAGCAGGGGGAAATAGAAACCTACGCGCCAAGGCCCGAAGATCTTGACGAACTTATAGGCGCGGAAAACGCCGATTACACGGTGTTCAACGCCGAAGGCTCCCTGAGCGCCTCCTTTTGGACCTTCAACCAGAATCCGAAAAACAGGGACACTCCCCAATACGAATGGTTCACCAAAAAAGAATTCCGCCAGGCAATGAGCTGCCTGCTTAACAGGGAGCGCATCATGGCGCAGGTGTACCGGGGGCTTGCCGAACCCAAACTCGATATTTTTCCCGAACCGAATCCCTACTACAACGCGGACATTACTCTTTCGTATCTCTACAATCCCGAACGGGCGCTCCGGCTCCTTGAACAGGCGGGCATGAAGCGGGACATTTCCGGGATCATGCGGGATGAAAAAAACCGGCCTGTTGTCTTCGACCTTACCATACGATCCGAAAACGCCATGCTGTCCGACATCGCGTCCATCATCATGGCGGATCTTTCCAGCGCCGGAATAACGGTAAACATACGGGTCATCGATTTCCAGAAAATGGTTGAACAGCTTTTTACAACCTTTGAATGGGATTCGGTGATCATGGGGCTTTCGGGAAGCCAGATTTTTCCCACAGGCGGAAGCAACGTGTGGCCTTCCGCCGGGAACCTTCACTTCTGGTACCCCCTGCAAGAAAAGCCCGCGACGGACTGGGAAGCGCGCCTTGACTTCCTCTACAACGAAGGGGCCTTTACAATAGACAGGGAAAGGGCGCAGGGTATCTGGGATGAATTTCAGCGCGTGCTTCTGGAACAGTGCCCCATGATATACCTTATAAGGCCGCGTTCGTTCTTCGCCCTGCAGAACCGCTGGGATTTTTCCAACGTGTACTTCGACAACCTTTCGGGTTTTGAATCAAACCACATATTCTTAAAGCCATGAAGAAAGGAGGCATCGCCGGAGCCGCGGCGTATATAGCGGGGCTGCTGTACCGTTCGAGGAGGAAGGCGCCCCTTGCCTCCTATATTGCCGGCCGCCTTCTTACCATGGTTGTCATGCTTTTTATTTTGGGTCTTGCCGTCTTCGGCCTCATGGAGCTTGCGCCGGGGGACATTGTCGATCAGATCATGCTCCAGCAGCTTTTCAGCGAAAATCAGGGCCGGGCGGGACAGGACAGGGACGCCCTTTCCATGGAGCAGCTTGAGGCGCGGCGGAAAAGCCTGGGCCTGGATCAGCCTTTTTATGTACAGTATTTCAAATGGCTTAACAGGGTAATTGTGCACCACGATCTTGGCGTAAGCCTTATTTCCCGCGCGCCCGTCTCGTTTCTTATCGCTTCGCGGCTGCTTAATTCGGTTATCCTTAACCTCATATCGCTTGTGCTCATCACATTCTTCTCGTTTTTGCTGGGGGTGTACTTTTCAACCAAAGCCGGAACCGCCGCGGATCTTGCGGTAACTTTTTTCGCGCTGGTGCTTCACGCCTTTCCCGGCATTCTGCTCCTTATACTGTTGCAGCTTTTCGCGTCGGCGACAGGGGCCTTTCCCGTAACGGCGTATCCTTCCTTTCCGTTTTCTGAAGCGCCCGGCCGTTTTGTCTTTTCCTACATGCACCACATCTTTCTTCCGCTGCTCGCCGCGTTTCTGGGGGGCATAGGGGGAACGCTGCGCATGATACGGGCCACCATGCTTGACCAGCTGGGCCAGCCGTACATCACAAGCCTCCGTTCAAGGGGCATAGCCGAATGGCGCGTCTACTTCAGCCACGCGTTCAGGAACACCCTTAACCCCTACATCACAGGGAGCGCGAACCTGCTTGCAAGCCTCTTTTCGGGATCGCTGATCCTTGAAATCATCTTCGCCTACCCCGGCATAGGAAGGCTCATGTACGAAGCCGTTTTACAGGAGGACATTAACCTCGTCCTTTCAAACATCATGTTCATTTCCTTCCTCGTGCTTCTGGGAATGGTGCTGGCGGATATACTGCTCGCCCTTGTGGACCCAAGAATAAGGTACGGGAAAGAATGAAATTCCTCCGCTACCTCAAAAAACGGCCCATCGCGGCGGTGAGCCTGGTCTTCATTATCCTGCTTTACCTTGTGATGCTTTTTGCCGAATTTATCGCGCCCTATAGCCCTACGTCGTCTTTCGGGAACGCGGCGTACCACCCGCCCAATATCCGTTTGTACAGTGAAGAAGGGGGGCTGCCGAAACCCGGCGCGCAGGAAGCGCGGGTAATAAACACCGTCAACTGGAAGTACGCGCGGGTGCGCGGCCGCTACGAAGAGATCCGGTTCTTGGCCAGGGGAGAACCGTACAGACTCTGGGGCATCTTCAGGGCGGAACGCCATCTTTTTACCACGGGGTCCGGATCGTACCCCGCGTTTCTTATGGGGGCGGATCATCTGGGGCGGGATCTTTTCTCACGCATCGTCTACGGGAGCCGCATATCGCTGACCATAGGTTTTGCGGCGACCGCCGTCTCGCTCTTCCTTGCCGTGCTTTTGGGCGGGCTCGGCGGCTATTTCGGCGGCTTTACCGACTGGACCATCATGCGCTTTTCGGAATTTTTCATGCTTGTTCCGGGGCTGTACCTCATCCTCTTTCTCCGCTCGCTGCTTTCGTCCTCCATGGATTCCGGAGGGGCCTACATGATGATCACCATCATCCTTTCGCTTGTGGGCTGGCCCGGCTCGGCGCGGACCGTGCGGGGAATGGTTCACGCAGTCAAACGGGAAGAGTTTGTCCTTAACGCGCAGCTTGAAATGATCCCCGCCCCGGTGATCATCATGCGTTTCATCATTCCCCAGATAGCGAGCCTTCTTATTGTCAGCATCGCCCTTTCCATCCCCGGCTTCATCATGACGGAGACGACCCTTTCCTACCTGGGGCTGGGCATTACCGATCCCGCGGTAAGCTGGGGATCTCTTATCAGGCGGGACATTTCCACGCTGTCAAACCTGCGGAATTATCCTTGGCTGCTTTTTCCCGTGTGGTTCCTTCTTGCCGTTACGCTGGCCTTTAATTTCATCGGCGACGCCCTGCGGGACTACTACGATCCCTACCACACGATTTTTCCCCGTTTTATATTCTCTAAAAGGAAAAAGGAAGAGATCAGGAAGCGGGTCACTTTGAAACGGACCTGATGTAGGCGGCGACTTTGACATCCTGGCCCTTGATGTGGGTAACCAGCCAGCCGCCTATCTTGTCGCGGACTTCGTTGACAAGTTCGCCGCTTGAGCCCTTCCACATTTCGCGCACCTTGAGATCGCGTATTACCGTCTTGAAACTGTCGTGGATTTTTTTATGGTTGGGATAGTCGGGGTAGTTGTATTTCTGCTGCAGCATTTCTTCCTCGAAAAAATGCTTGATGGTATAATCGTTAAGAAAATTAAGGCTGCTCGACACCGCCTCCCCGCCCTTCCCCGACTCGATAGCGTCCATCAGGCCGTTGACGGCGGCAATGAGTTCCTTGTGCTGGCTGTCGATGACACTGTGTCCTGTCTCCAGATCCTTTGTCCACTCGTATCTCATAACTACCCCCTAAAACCCGGACGGGCCGGGCTTGTTTTCAAGACATATTTTTTCCAGTATACTCAAACAGCCGGGGAGTGCCAATATGCGGACGGGCGAAGCCCTTCTTGAAGTTGAAAATCTGACGGTCTCTTTTTCCACAAACAGGGGGCTTCACGCGGCGGTGCGGGGGCTTTCCTTCAGCCTTGACGAGGGGGAGATCCTTGGAATCGTGGGCGAAAGCGGCTCGGGAAAAAGCGTAAGCACACAGGCGATTCCCTCGCTGCTGCCGAAAAACGCCCTTGTATCGGGCTCGGCGCGCTACCGGGGCAAAGAACTTTTGGGACAAAGCGTTTCGTTTCTCAGGGAATACCGGGGGAAGAAGATAGGCATGATCTTTCAGGAACCCGGCCGCTCCTACGATCCCCTGCAAAATATGGAAAGCGTGTTTTTTGAGACATTCAGAAACAGCGACAGGAGCATTACAAAGGACCTTTCCAGGGAAAAGGCCGCCGTCCTTCTTTCGGAGACGGGGCTTGAACGGGGAAAGGAACGGCTTTCCAACTTTCCCCACCAGTTTTCAGGCGGGCAGCTCCAGCGCATAGGCATAGCCCTTGCGCTCGCGCAGGGATGCGAGCTGCTCATAGCCGACGAGCCGACAACCGCCCTTGACGTTACCATTCAAAAACAGATAGTGGCCCTGCTGCGGAAGCTGCGGGAAACGCGGAATATTTCCATTATCTTTATCAGCCACGACATCAACCTTGTGGCGGAAATTGCCGGCCGCATCCTTGTAATGTACGGCGGGCTCATTATGGAGGCGGGGAAATCGGCCATGTTCGCGGAGGGGGCCGTTCACCCGTATTCGAAGGCCCTGCTCGCCGCGTCCCCGCGCTTCGGCAGCCATTATTCGCGGGAAAGGCTGCGGACCATACCGGGCAGGGTAACGGACCCGGCTCAAGCCGAACCGGGATGCCCCTTCGCCCCCCGCTGCGCGGAGGCCTCGGACGAATGCAGGAAGGGCGTGCCGCCCCTTGTCCCCCTTGACGGCGAAGGGCGAAAGGCGCGCTGCGTGAGGATTCAATGGCGGTAATTACTGTTTCAAATCTGCGGAAACGCTTCAATCTGGAGGCGGGTTTCTTCGCCCGTTTCGGGCGTTTTGTCGACGCGGTGCGCGGCCTTTCTTTCTCCGTAAACAGGAACGAAAACTACGGCCTTGTCGGGGAATCCGGCTGCGGCAAAACCACCGCCGCGCGGCTGCTTGTGCGCATGTACGAAAGCGACGGGGGCAGCGTCTTCTTCCGCGACACCATCGACGTGTCAGCGCTCAAAAAAAAGGAACTAAGGGAATACCGCCAAAAAGTGAAGTACGTGTTTCAGGATCCCGCGCGTTCCCTTAACCCGCGCATGAGCGTCTACGAGGTGCTGGTCTCGGGGTACAGATGGTCGCCGGGCGCGATGCGGCAGGAAGAGAGGCGCGGCGCGGAAACAAACGGAGGAAAACGGATCAGGGGGCACACCAGAGCCTGGGAAAAACAGGCGCGCGAAGAAGCGGGGGCCATACTGGAGGAAGTGGGGTTAAGCCGGGAGGATCTTGAAAAACGGCCCGCGGAATTTTCGGGCGGGCAGAGGCAGCGTATTTCCATAGCCCGGGGACTCTTGATGAAACCGGATCTTCTTGTTTGTGATGAAATTGTTTCCGCCCTTGATGTTTCCATACAGGGGCAGATCCTCAATCTGCTTCTTGACATACGGGAAAAGCGGGATCTTTCGTTTCTCTTCATTGCCCACGATCTCAGGGTCGCCTCCCATTTCTGCGACCGCATAGGCGTAATGTACAGGGGAGAACTCATGGAAGAAGCCCCCGCCGCCGATCTCTGGAAAACGGGAAGCCACCCCTATACAAGGCTGCTCTTTTCATCGGCGCCGGGCCTTTCGGAGAGCGCGGGGGCACAGGGGGAAACCGCGCCCGCGCCGGTCCCGCCCGCGCCGTCCGCGCCGCCTGAAGACGGAGGGGAAGGCGAAGAGCGGTGCGCCTTTGCCGGCCGCTGTCCCATTGCGGCGAAGCAATGTTTCGAAGGCCGTCCCCTTTTGCGCGAAACAGGCGGCGGTCATAAAATAAGATGCTTTAATGTCTAGCGCCTGTGTACAGGACTTTTCACTGCCGTCTTCGTTTCATCCTTTGGTACGGGAATGGTTCACGGAAACATACGGGAAACCCACGGCGATCCAGGCCGCCTCCTGGCCCGTCATAGCGGAAGGCAGCCACGCGCTGGTCCTTGCGCCGACAGGAAGCGGAAAAACACTCGCCGCGTTTCTTGCGGCCCTGTCACGGTTCTGCGCGCCTCCCGGCGGTTCCGGGGAAAGCGAATACGCCGCCGGGGAACTTTCCGTCCTCTATGTATCGCCCCTCAAGGCGCTTAACGAAGACATCAGGCGGAATCTTCTTGAGCCGCTTTCGGGCATACGGGCGTGTTTTGAAAAATCGGGCGTTCCCTTTCCCGCCATACGCGCCGAAACCCGTTCCGGCGATACGCCGCAGCCGGAGCGCCGCCGTTTCCTTGTTTCCCCTCCGTCCATCCTCGCGCTGACCCCCGAAAGCCTCGCCATCATCCTGCTTAACCCGAAGGGAAGAAAAGTACTTGCTTCCGTAAAGTACGTGATCCTCGACGAGATACACTCCGCGCTGGGAACCAAACGGGGAAGTTTTCTTTCCTGCCAGATCGAAAGGCTTGCCCTTGTCGCGGGCGAATTCCAGCGGGTAAGCCTTTCGGCGACGGTAAAAAACCCTGATGCCGCGGCGGAATTTACCGGGGGAATAAAACGCGCCGTCCGCATTATCGCCCCTCGGGAGGAAAAGCGGATAGAACTTGCCGTTGAATTTTCAGGCGGCGCGGCCGGTGAAGACGCATCCGGGAAAAACGGAGAAGATGCGTATTCAAACGGCGAAGGGGAAAGCGGGCCCTACCGCTTCTTGATAGATCTTGTTCTGAAAAAAATCGAAAAGAAAGAAAACGCCGGAAACGGAAAACAATCGCCGCTGCTTGTGTTTACCGATTCACGGCGGCGCGCCGAACGCATTGCCTTCCTTGTCAACAGGAAGGCGGAACGCGTGGCGGCCTACGCGCACCACGGTTCACTCGCAAAAGAAATACGGCGCGCGGTGGAAAAGCGCCTTGCCGAAGGGAGCCTTTCCTGCGTCATAGCCACGTCTTCCCTTGAACTCGGCATAGACATAGGCGGCATAGACGAAGTGATACTGGCCGGAAGCCCTTCGTCGGTTTCGCAGACGCTTCAGCGCATAGGCCGCTCCGGGCACGGCGCGGGAAGGATCAGCAGGGGAACGCTGGTCCCCTTTCACAGGATGGATCTTCTTCTTGCCGCGGGCCTTGCCGAAGCGGCGGCGGAAAGGGACATCGAGGAAATACGGCCCATCGAAAATCCCCTTGACATACTGGCGCAGATCATCCTTTCACTCTGTACCGAAAAAGATTACAACGTTGACGGGCTCTACGAACTGATCCGTGGCTTTTACATATTCAGGAACTTAAGGCGGCCCTCCTACGACGCGGTGATCGCCATGCTCACCGAAACATACCGCAGGGTCCGCGGCATACGGCCGCGTCTTTATTTTGACAAAACGGACGGAACGCTTTCCGCCGCGCCCGGCGCGCTGGAGCTCCTTTACACGCAGGGCGGGGTTATCGCGAACCGGGGCTACTATTCCCTGAGAATCGCCGGAGGCGGAGAGGGCGGCGGGACAAAGATAGGGGAACTGGACGAGGAATTTGTCTGGGAACGGAAAACAGGAGACTGTTTTGAATTCGGAACCAGAGGATGGCGCATCACCGCCATAGGGCCCGAAGCGGTTCAGGCCGTTCCCCTTGAAAAACCCGCCGATTACATTCCCTTCTGGAAGGCGGAAAAGGCGTTCGGAAGCCCCGTGCTGGCGCGCCATGTTCTTGCCGTTCTTGAAAGGTACAGCGCGGCCGCGGAAAGCGGAAGGCCCTTTTGGGAGGACGGGATCATTCCCGGTTTTTCCAGAGACGCGGCGGAGCACCTTGAAAAGTTTCTTGACGCCCAGTACGCGGCGCTGGGCTCCCTTCCGGGAAAAAACAGGATAAACGTTGAAATCATACGCGAAGCGGCGGCAAAAAGAGGCGGGCGGGGAATATGCCAGGCCGTGCTGCACTGCTTCCGGGGCGGGGCGGTCAACTACCCCTTCTCGCTCGCCGTCGCGCAGTCGCTTGAGGAAAAACTCGCCTCTCACGTCGATGTTTTTTCCGGCGACAACGGCATCCTCCTTGTCATGCCGGGAGTCGAAGAATCAGGCGCGGAAGCCCTGCTTCGTGACGCGCTTGAGGATCTTGACAAGGACGGCGGCGGGGGAATTTCCAGGGGAGAGCGGCTGTTCAGGAAGCGGCTTGAATCGTCAAGCGTCTTCGGCGCGGCGTGGAGGGAGGCGGCGGAAAGGAGCCTTGTCATCTCAAGGCCGCTCTTCGGAAAACGCGCGCCC
>JAISEB010000349.1 GCA_031264395.1 Treponema sp.
CACTGGGTGTATATGGAATCCATAATGCCGTGAAGTTTGGCGTCCACTTCCTCAAAGGTCCACGAAAGGCGCATGGAATTCTGGGACATCTCCAGAGCGCTCGTGGCTACCCCGCCGGCGTTGGCGGCTTTGGCGGGCCCAAAGGAGACCCCGGAACCCTGGAAGCAGGCCACCGCTTCGGGCGTACTGGGCATGTTGGCGCCCTCCGCCACGGCGATAACGCCGTTCTTGACCAGGGCCGCCGCGGACTTCCCGTCCAGTTCATTCTGGGTAGCGCTGGGAAGGGCCACGTCGCAGGGCACGGTCCATATTCCACCACAACCTTCCGTATACGACGCCTTTGGCCGCCCGCCAAGATAATCTTTGATCCGCCCCCGCTCTACTTCCTTGATACGCTTGACCAGCGCCACATCGACGCCTTCCTCGTCCACGATGTACCCGTTTGAATCGGACAGGGCGATAACCTTGCCGCCCAGCGACTGGACTTTTTCGGCCGCGTAAATGGCCACGTTGCCGGAACCCGAAATAACTACCCGCCTGCCTTTCCAGTCGGCTCCCCTGTCGGCCAGCATGCGGGTGGTAAAATAGACCAGGCCGTAGCCTGTAGCCTCCGTCCGGGCCAGGGAACCGCCGTAGGAAAGGCCCTTTCCGGTAAGAACCCCCGCAAAGGTGTTGGTCAGTTTTTTGTACTGGCCGTACATATAGCCAATCTCCCTGCCGCCGACCCCTATATCCCCGGCGGGGACATCCGTGTCGGGCCCTATATGGCGGAACAATTCGGACATAAAAGCCTGGCAAAACCGCATGACTTCCATGTCGCTTTTTCCCTTCGGATCAAAGTCGCTGCCCCCCTTGCCGCCTCCTATGGGGGTAGTAGTCAGGGCGTTTTTGAATATCTGCTCAAAACCCAAAAACTTGATGATCCCCAGGTTTACCGAAGGATGCAGCCGCAGCCCGCCCTTGTAGGGTCCTATGGCGCTGTTGAACTGGACCCGGAAACCCCGGTTAATCTGAACCTGCCCCTTGTCGTCTATCCAGGGAACCCGGAACATAATCTGCCGCTCAGGTTCCACGACGCGTTCCACGATTTTAAGCCGCGCGATCTCCGGCCGTTTTTGAACAACCGGCTCCAGAGACTCCACCACTTCCCGGACAGCCTGAATAAACTCCGGTTCCGCGGGATTCCGGGCAGAAACCACGGACATGACGGAATCAGTAAACAATGAACTCATACATCACCCCTTGCTAAATTATATGGATGTATCATAATAAAGTAGCTTTACAACATTGTAAAGGGCGCCTCTAAAAGTTGTACGCTTTTTGCCTCCCGGAGAAAGACCAATGGATCTGCGTGAAGTGCTGTTTGAATTCTGGAACAAGTGGGACGGCGGCGTTCTTGCCGCCGGTGTTTTTACCGCCGGGAAGCGCGTCTTGACCTCGGCTCTGATAATCCTTGCCGGCAGGGTGCTCATAAGCGCCGCCGGGCGCATCGTAAAAAGGCTAACATCCGGCAGGCTGCAAATTGACGAGACAGTCGGCTCCATACTAAAGCCCATTCTTACCTATATGGTGATCGTTGTCTGCGTGATCATGATCCTCGATGTCTTCGGGATAAACACCACAAGCCTTATCGCCATACTCGGCGCGGCGGGCGTGGCCGTAGGACTTGCCCTCAAGGATACCCTGGGCAATATAGCTTCGGGGATCATTCTTGTCCTGCTTCGCCTGTACCGCAAGGGGGATTTTATCGAATGCGGCTCCGTTACAGGGACGGTGCGCAACATGGACCTTTTTATCACCACCCTTGAAACGCCCGACGGCGTGTATGTTTCCGCCCCCAATTCCAGCATCTGGGGGACGCCCCTTAAAAATTACTCCAGAAATGTAAAGCGCCGCATGGAGCTTGCCGCGAGGATTTCTTTTGACGATTCAATTGACAAGGCGTTTCAGGTTATGCGGGATATTATCGCGGAAGAAAGCCGCTTCCTTGCCGATCCGGCGCCGCAGATCGTGGTTCAATCGCTGGGCGACAGCTCCATAACCGTTGTGCTGCGGGCATGGGCCCCGCTGGATGTGTATTGGGACATATATTGGGCGCAGATGAAGAGCATCAAGGAAAGGATGGAAGCCGCCGGACTGCGTATCCCCTATCCCCGGCAGGAACTGGCCGTTACGGGGGATTTTTCTTCGCGGCCTCCTTCGGCATAAAGGAAGGGCAGTGCCTCCCCGTCGTCCCGAACACCTCGGCGGACGGCATGTTACGGCTCCTGAAGCCGAAAACCGTGCATGACCGGGGAAAGGCGGGGTCCCAGGTAACGCGGAAATAGGCGCATTTGACGCAGTTCGGCGGACGGGCGGGCGTTTCGCTGTTTTGCGCGCCGGGTTTCATGGGATTAGTATAGCGCATGCGCCGTAAAGCGCCGAGCCGTAAATGCAAGAATGTAAACACAGACCTCGCGGACAGAACGGACAAACACGGGCTTTTGGTTTTAAATTTATGTTTTGTCCGCGTTGGTCTGTGTCTGTCCGTGGTTGTTTTGAATTCGGAATTACCGGGGCCGCGGGCGGTTTTCCCCACAGGCCCAGGCAATGCCGTACTAGAAAATAAACTGGAAACAGGTATTGCCCACTGTAGCAAAAACAAGAAACAGCGCGGAAATGACGGAGCCCATATAGATGCTTCCGGTTTTTTTGAAAAACCAGGTGTTGAGGAGCGCCGCCATGGGCAGAAACACCGCAAAGGATATGGCCTGAATAATACGCAGGGACCAGCCCGTGTTGCTGAAGGGAAGATAGCCCAGAACGGCAAGGCCGCCGTACCCTATGACAAGAAGCGCCGCCATGCCGCCCACATTGGCGATGACGCTGAATATCGCGGTCTTGAGGTATGATCCGCCGGCAAAACGGTATGTCGCATTCAGCGCCAGGGAATTACAGAGGGCGAATATGGCGAAGAAGACGAAGTAGGCGCACATAGCCTGGAATTTCGTCAGGGTAAGGGGCATGAGGCCGATGACGTGGAAACGGAAATCCACCTTGAAGATAAAAACGACAAAGCAGAGCAGGAGGTATGCGCCGAGCGCCGTACCGAATCCCAGAAGCGCCTGCCGCAGAATGTTTTTGCCTCCGGTCTTGAAACCCCACTCTCCAAAATCGGCCCCTTCTTTTTTCCCGAAAATAAAATACAGGAGTATCAGCAGCCCCAGCGAAATGAGCCCGTTAAACGAAGCCCAGACCGAAACCTGGCTGCCCACTTCCTGGGGAAACACCCGGCTCATGGGCAGAACAAAGGTCCCTATGTTCATGAACACGAAGAACGTAAGCGCCGGTATCGCAGTGCCCACAATCAGCATGATCCAGAACTTGAGGTTGAAAACCGCTTTTCCTTCCGCCGGCCGGCTCATATACTCGCTGTTCTTTCCAAAGGAAAGCAGCAATGTCCCAAAGGCGAACAGAAACAGGAACGCCCCCAGCATGCTTACGGCGGTACCCGCCTCCTTCCAGTGCCAGATGACATCGGTATCCGCCAGCCCCCGGGGATTGCCGCCCGCGAGCGTCTCATTCATGAAATTGGCGGCGTAACCCGCCGCGAGGCCGGAAACATGCAGCCGGGTATGGGTTGCCCGCGGCTGATACATGATGCGCAGGGTGTTGGCCGCCTTGCTGCCGTACCACCTGAGCGGCTCGACCGGGTCCGCGGTTCCCCATGCGTTCATCATCACCGGGCTGTAATTGGCGTAGGCGGAGACATTGCCGTGGGAGCTCCGGGTTTCCGGCCAGAACAGCCAGCCGAATTCATCGTGGGTTCCGAATATAGTCCCGTAATTTATGGGAGTATCCGCGCTCCACTCGACCCCGTACAGGAGCGGCCAGTTAAGGCCGGAACCGGCGGCCAGAACCGACTTGACGCTTCCCGCCGGAAGCGCGGCCGCGGCCATGGTAGCCGCCAGCCCGCCCTTGGAGTGCCCCTCTATGCCGATGTTGCGGCTGTCCACAAAGCCGAGGGCGGAAAGATACCGCACCGCGGGCTGGGCCGCGACAAAATCCACCGCTTCCGTACCGGAACGCCCGTGCCCGAACATATCGATAGCGAGGACAACGTAGCCCCGCCTGGCAAATTCAATGGAAAAATTGGTCTGCATCTCACGGGAATTGAGGTAGCCTTCTATGGTAACGATGCCCGGAGCGGGGTTCTCCACCGTCGCGTTGGGCGGAACATACAGGAGGGCGCTCAGTACCGCGCCCTCGCCGGTGGCGACCAGTATATCCTCAACCTTGACACGCCCGAAGTCGGACTGGACGAGGCTCGCGAGTATAGCCCCCGCGAATACCATACATAAAGAAACAATCAACAGAATCGCTGTTTTTTTCATACCGCTTCTCCTTGAAATCAGATTCATCGGATGTAAACACACATGAACCTGTGATAGAAAAGCATACTATTGAAAAAACCGGCCCGTCAAGAAATTATTTCGTGAAAAAGAAGAAGCGGCTACCATTGCCGGGGGATAAACCCCTCCGGCTTTTCAATTATTACCGTGTCCCCGCTCTGCTCAATCACGTAAAAACCCGCCGCATAGGCAAGGCTCTTTATACCATCGCGCATGACGGGGCTCGCCAGCGCGCCCATGAGTTTCCGCCTGTCCCCGTGGTCATCCCCGTAAGCCCGCAGTTTTTCCATACGGTCAAGATGATGAGATATATGTTTTTCCGTTAAATCGGATTTTATTTCCACGATCATGACCACATCCCCGTTTTCAAGCAGCACGTCCACTTCGGCAAGGATCTTGTTGTCAGG
>JAISEB010000354.1 GCA_031264395.1 Treponema sp.
GGCCCGTTTCAAGGTGATAGTCCATCCTCAGTTCATTGGAAGCCACCATGGCGTGAAGGCCGAAGCGCTTCACCCCTTTCGCCTTGAGCGTTTTGTAGCCTTCAACAAGCTGTTCCCGCGTAAAACCGTATTTTGCCTCTTCAGGTTTCCCGATGATCGCGTTGCCCTCCCTGAGCGGGCCGGGATTGTAACGGAACGAGATGAGACCGGGAAGCCCGCCGCCGGGGCGGAGGACCTTTTCAAGAAATTCGATGTGGGTAACATCGTCCAGATTGATGACGGCCCCAAGTTCCCGCGCCTTGAGGTATTCACGGGCCGGCGTCTCGTTGGAAGTAAACATGATGTCTTCCCCCTTTACGCCCGCCATACCGGCAAGGAAGAGTTCGGCAAGGCTGGAGCAGTCCGCGCCGAATCCTTCGGAGGAAAGTATTTTAAGGATGAAGGGATTCGGCAGGGCCTTTACGGCAAAATGTTCCCTGTAGCCGGGAAATACCGAAAAGGCCCTGTTGATGCGCCGGGCGTTTTCCCGTATGGCTTTTTCGTCGTACACATAAAAGGGAGTAGGATATGTCCGCGCAAGTTCTTCAAGCCGCTGCCGGGTTAGGGGAAAATGTTTTACGCTCATGAAAGATACCCCTTGTGCTTTAACAGTTCCGCGTTTAATATGCCGCCCCCCGCGGCGCCCCGCACCGTATTGTGGGAAAGGGCGGTGAAGCGTATGTCAAAAACATTGCAGGGCCGCAGCCGCCCCGCCAGTACCGCCATGGCCTTGTCCGTGTCCCTGTCCCGGCGCGGCTGGGGCCTGTCGTTTTCTTCGAGCACGATGATGGGTTTTTCGGGCGCGGACGGAAGGCCCAGTTCCTGCGGAAGGCCGCGAAAAGAGGTCCAGATCTCCTTTACCTCTTCAAGGGACGGCTTCTTCGCGCCGAATTCCAGGCTTACACAGGCAATGTGCCCGTCGGTCACCGGAACGCGGCTGCAATGCGCGGAGATCCTGGGCTTTTCGGCGTTTTTGAAAATTCCGTCTTCAATGGTCCCGAAAATTTTGAGGGGCTCGCGTTCCGATTTTTCCTCTTCGCCGCCTATGTAGGGAATAACATTGTCTATCATGTCTATGGCCGGCACGCCGGGGTAGCCCGCGCCTGAAACCGCCTGCATCGTGGCGACAACGGCCCGTTCCGCCTGAAATCCCGCCAGGGCAAGCGCGTGGAGGGGGGTCATGTAGCTTTGAATCGAACAGTTGGGCTTTACGGCGATGAAGCCCCGATCCCAGCCGCGTTTCTTTTGCTGCAGGGGAATGATGCCGGCGTGACCGGGGTTTACCTCTCCTATGAGGACAGGCACGTCGGCCGTCCAGCGGTGGGCGGAAGAGTTGGAGATCACCGGGATTCCCGCCGAGGCATACGCTTCCTCCAGCGCCCTTGTTTCGTCCTTTCCCATTTCAAGCGCGGAAAACACGAAGGAGCAGTCCCCCCGCCCCAGGGCGGCGGAGGCTTTTGAAACATCGCCCGCGTCTTCCACCTGAAGAAGCCAGACATGCGCCCCCGGCTCCCCGGCGGCATGCCAGCGGCCCGAGACGGCTTCGCGGTATTTTTTCCCGGCGCTTCTGGGCGAGGCCGCGACATAACGCGCCTCAAACCAGGGGTGATCTTTAAGCAGGCGAAGGTAATGCTGGCCCACCATGCCGGTGGCGCCCAAAACGCCGACGGGGATTTTTGTCATTGTCAACTCCTCATAACACAGACAGCAACTGGTTCCATATGTACCAGAAAACCCGAAAAAATAAAAGGGCCGCCGGGCCGGAGTTTTGCGGCTCTCCGGCCCCTCGCGCAACCCGCCTGAACCCCGTAACCGTCAAACCCCGCACAACATGAAGCATACGCGCCCCTGCCGCAAAACTCTCCAGCTAAAATCTGTCCCCGCAGGACAGATTTTAGCCCTTGACTATCGGCAAATAAAACCGGAAAATATGTTATATCGGAGTTTTTCTTGAAACCGGCCGGGTTTTGCGGAAGCTCTGTAGAACCGGGGGCGGCGCTGGTTTATCCGGCGCGGAAGACCGGCGCTGCCCAAAGCCATGGAGGAAAAAATGAGTATTATCGAATATGTCGAAGCCCGTGAAATTCTTGATTCCCGGGGGAATCCCACGGTTGAAGTGGATGTGGTGCTGGAAGACGGCTCCCTGGGGCGGGCCGCGGTCCCTTCCGGGGCGTCCACGGGCATTTACGAGGCGGTGGAGCTGCGGGACGACGACAAGGGCCGGTATCTGGGCAAGGGCGTCCTCAAGGCGGTGGATAATGTCAACAACGTTATCGCTCCGGAAGTTCAGGGGCTCGACGCTCTTGAACAGGTGGACATAGACCGGACCATGATACAGCTTGACGGAACCGACAACAAGGGCAAGCTCGGCGCCAACGCCATTCTTGGCGTTTCCATGGCAACCGCCCGCGCGGCGGCTTCTTACCTTGACGTGCCGCTGTACAAGTACCTGGGCTCCTTTCACGCGAACCTGCTGCCCGTACCCATGGCGAACATCATCAACGGCGGCAAACATTCGGACAACAAAATAGACTTTCAGGAATTCATGGTAATGCCCGTCGGGGCCGAATCCATACGCGAGGCGGTGCGCTGGACCGCCGAGGTGTTCCACAATCTGAAAAAGATCCTCAAGGACGCGGGAAAAAGCACTTCCGTGGGCGATGAAGGCGGCTTTGCCCCCGATATTGCCAATGAGGAAGCCCTTGAGTACATCATGAAGGCCATTGAGAAGGCGGGGTACAAGCCCGGCGATCAGATAGCCATAGCCCTTGACTGCGCCAGTTCAGAACTGTTTGAAGAAGGCGGCAAGAAAGGCTACAAATTCTGGAAGTCCAATCCCGAAAAACTCTTCACCGCCGACGAAATGATCGAGATCTACACCAAATGGGTGAACAAATACCCCATCGTTTCAATTGAAGATCCCCTGGATCAGGACGACTGGGACGGTTATGTGAAGATGACTAAATCGCTGGGCGGAAAAATACAGATAGTCGGCGACGATTTCTTTGTCACCAACACCAAACGGCTGGAGAAGGGCATACAGATGGGCGCCTGCAATTCCATCCTCATCAAGGTGAACCAGATAGGCACCATAAGCGAAACCTACGAGGCCGTGGAAATGGCAAAACGCGCGGGTTACACCGCCGTCGTCTCCCACCGTTCGGGCGAAACCGAAGACAGCTTTATCGCCGATCTTGTGGTGGCGCTGGAAACCGGGCAGATCAAAACCGGTTCCATGAGCCGCACCGACCGCGTCTGTAAATACAACCAGCTTATGCGCATTGAGGATCAGCTTGAGGGCGTCTGCGAATACGCCGGAAGAAAGGCGTTCTACAGCGTCAAAAAATAGGGCCCGGTTACGAAGCCCCGCGTCCGCGTTCGCCTCTTTCGAAATTCCGGTTTTGAAAGAGGCGCGGACGGCGGAGGCTGCCAACAGGGCGCCGGCGTTCACTTTCAATCTTCAAAAAGTTACCGGATTTTAAGAATTATCACCGTGAAGATTCACGGAGTTTGAGCCAATCCCGGCGGGATTGGCTTGCGGAGTTGTGG
>JAISEB010000044.1 GCA_031264395.1 Treponema sp.
ACGGGGAGGGCCGCTCCGTTGATGAAAGAGGCTTCGTCGGAAGCGAGAAAAAGCGCGGCGTTGGCCACGTCTTCAGCGGAAGCGAGCCGGCCAAGGGGGACTTCGCCAAGGCGTTCCGCCCTGCGGTCCGGGTTTTTGAAGAGTTCCCGCATGAGCGGGGTATCCACCGTACTGGGATGGAGGCTGTTGCACCGGATGTTGGCGGCGGCATGGCGGACCGCGACGGCTTTGGTAAGAAGGGTAAGCGCCCCCTTTGTTACCGTGTAGGCTTCGGTGGTATAACGGTGGCCCACAAGGCCGCAGACCGACGACATGTTGATAATAACCCCGCCGCCGCAGCGCTTGAAAACCGCTATGGCGTGCTTGATTCCCAAAAAAGGCCCCTTTACATTGACCGCCAGCATGGCGTCGAAATTTTCGGCCTTCATTGTTTCTATGGGTTCCCGTATGTTGATGCCCGCGTTGTTGACAAGAATATCAAGGCGGCCCGTTTCCTTTTCCGCTTCCGCGAGAGCCGCCACCCAGCTTTCCTCACTGGTTACATCCAGATTGACAAAAAAAGCCCTGCCGCCCTTCGCGGCGATTCCGGCGGCGGCGTCTTTTCCCGTTTCGGCGTTACAATCCCCCAAAAAAACCACGGCCCCTTCTTCGGCAAAACGGGCGGCGATTGCCGCGCCAAGCCCCTGCCCCGCTCCGGTGACAAGCGCGGTTTTGCCCGCAAGCCGCATACCCGCAGATAC
This sequence comes from Treponema sp., assembly GCA_031264395.1. Lineage (GTDB taxonomy): Bacteria > Spirochaetota > Spirochaetia > Treponematales > Breznakiellaceae > JAIROE01. The sequence goes on from JAISEB010000044.1 coordinate 741, forward strand.
TGCCATCTATTTTCTCACTTCGATCTTTGCGAGTTTTTCATAATAACGCGCTATGGCGCTGTGATCATTCGCGGCCATGCCGTCTGTTTTGAGAGCCTGCAGTATTTCCATAACCTGCGCGGTTAGAGGAGAAGAAACGCCCAGACTGTGGGCGGTGTCAAGCGCGTTCTGCAGATCCTTTATATGAAGTTCAATGCGGAAACCGGGCTTGAAATTACCGTCGAGGATCATGGGGACTTTGGCGTTCATGACTGTGGAACCGGCAAGGCCGCCCTTGATTGCGTCAAAGACCTTGACGGGATCAACCCCGGCCTTTGCGGCCAGCACAAAGGCTTCGGAAACGGCGGCAATGTTAAGGGCCACGATAATTTGATTCGCCAGTTTCACCACATTTCCGCTGCCCGTATCCCCGACCAGCGTTACCGACGATCCCATTTTTTCCAGCACGGGCTTTACGGCGTCAAAGGTTTTTTTATCACCCCCGGCCATGATTGCCAGCGTGCCGTCAACGGCTTTGGGCTCCCCGCCGGAAACCGGGGCGTCCAGAAAGGCGGCTCCTTTTGTTTTAAGGGCGGCCTCTACCTCACGGGAAACCTCGGGCGCAATGGAACTCATGTCAACCACAATGGCGCCTTCTTTGATCCCTTCAATAACGCCGCCGGGCCCCAAAACCGCTTCCTTTACATGGGGAGAATTGGGCAGCATGGTGATGATAATATCGCTTCTTGACGCAACATCGCGGTTGGTAGAAGCGCCTTCCGCCCCCAGCGCGAGGAGGTCGTCAAATTTCACGAACTTGTCATACACCACAAGCTTGTATCCCGCGCTGATCAAATTCTTTGCCATGGGCCGTCCCATGATCCCAAGTCCGATAAAGCCAATTATCATGGTACTCTCCTCTATAAGGTTCCTTTATAAAGCTATAAGCAGCGGAACCGCCGCCTGAGCTTATTTGCGCAGGGCCTTCTTTACCGCCCTGTATACATGCTCCGCGCCAAGCCCGTAGCGCTCCAGAAGTTCATCGTAACCGCGGGCCGAGGTGCCGAACATATCGTTTATGGCAACCTGCTCAAAGGGAACGGCGGCCTCCCCTGCAAGCATGGCCGCAATGGCTTCTCCCAAACCTCCTGTCCTGACCGCTTCCTCGGCGGTAACAACCGCTTTCTTTCCGGCGGCGTATTTCAGGACTTCTTCCCTTAACAGAGGCTTCAGGGTGCTTACGTTAACCACCTGCGCCGAAACGGATTCAGAGGCAAGCCGTTCCGCCGCCTCAACGGCCTTGCTCACCATTACCCCCGACGCAAAGATAACGGCGTCCTTTCCGTCAAGAACGGGATAGATTTTTCCGATGTAGTATTCCCCGTCCGCCGGGGTAAAAACCGGCAGATCGTTCCTGTTAATTCTGATGTACACAGGCCCCCGGTATTTCACCATGGCCCGCGCCATTTTTTTGACTTCGTTGGCGTCACAGGGGGCAAGGACCGTCATGTTCGGCAGGGCCCGCATGATGTTGCCGTCTTCCACAGACTGATGCGTCTTGCCGTCGCCGAAGTCGGAAAGCCCGCAGCTTGATCCGCAGATCTTTACATTGGCGGAAGGTATCGCAATGGAACAGCGGATCTGATCGTAGGCGCGGCCCGCGGCAAATACCGCGAATGTACCCGTAAAGGGAATTTTCCCGGCCAGTGCAAAACCGGCGGCGGTGGAACTCATGTTCTGTTCGGCAATGCCCATTTCAAAATAGCGATCAGGATACGCTTCCGCAAAAAGGGCGGACATGGTGGATTTTCCCAAATCCGCTTCCAGCACCACTATATCACGGCAGGATTTTCCCTCCGCGACAAGGGCTTCGCCCCAGGCTTTCCTTAAATTTGCCTTTTCCATCAGCGTCCTCCCGTTTCAAAAGCGGCGTCCAGTTCTTTCATGGCCATGGCATAGGCCGCCTCGTCAAGTATGCCGTTATGATAGGCGGCGCTGCCTTCGGCAAAAGAGAACCCCTTGCCCTTTACGGTATCAAGAATAACAAGCGACGGTTTTCCCTTGACCTTTTCCGCTTCGTCAATGGCCCCGGCTATCGCCTGTATGTCATGGCCGGGAATGGTTCTGACATCCCAGCCGAAGGCCCGCCATTTTGCGTCAAGATTCGGAATGGAAAAGATCTCGGCAGTGGGGCCCGTTGCCTGCACCTTGTTCCAGTCTATAAAAGCCGTGAGGTTATCAACGTTGAAATTCGCCGCGGCCATTGCCGCTTCCCAAAGCTGGCCTTCGGACTGCTCCCCGTCGCCCATGACTACATAGACGCGGGCGGGATTCCCGTCAAGCCGGAAGGCCAGAGCCATTCCCAGCCCTATGGAAAGCCCCTGCCCCAGGGAACCGGTGACCCCTTCAATGCCGGGAATGGAAAGATCGGGATGTCCCTGAAGAAGGCCGTCTATTGTCTTGACCCGCCTGAGTTCTTCCCTTGGGAAACAGCCTTTTTCGCAGAGGGCGGCGTACTGGACAAGGGCGGCGTGTCCTTTTGAAAGGAGAAGCCGGTCCCGCCGGGGATCGGAAAGTTTTTCTCTGCTGAAATTCATCTTGTGAAAATAGAGAACGGCCAGAAGTTCGGCAAGGGAAGCGGACCCGCCAAGATGCCCGGCAGTCCCGACGCCTATCATCTCCACTATGTCCCGGCGGAGTTTTTGGGCCATGGCCCTTAATTCTCCCAGAACAGTATCATCTATCATACGCACCTCCGGTGTAAAATCCTGCCGCCGTAATATCCAATGTCTATTGAAGACGCCCGCTGTTGTCTATGGTTGAAGAAACCCGCCGCTGTCTATGGTAAATGAAGGGGGACTTATTACAGTGAATTTATCATAATAAGTTAAGTCCCCATACAGCACCTTAACTCCCCCGGTATACCCCCCTGTAGTAGTAGACAGAGCTATCTTCGCAATACCGCCGGCCAGTTCACCGGGAAAGGCCTCGGCAAACGCGCCAAGGTTGATGCGCCTCAAGCCGCCGCCGGTAGTGTAGTCAAGATAAACGGGATTGGCGGTATCCAGTACCCGTGCGTAGGCGCTCATGTAAAAAGAACTGGCACCGGCCGAAGAGCTCTGTACCGTAATGCCCGGCCCCGTGGTGGCGCTGTTCCCCGTTACCGTTCCGCCGTTCATATACAGATAGCCGGTTACAAGAAGGATGCCCCCGCCCAAGGTACCCCCGCTGTTGTTTCTGATCGTTCCATGGTAGAAGGTCATCGTTGCATCGTAACCGCTACTGTCGTAAACAACAGCGCCCCCTCCGGTACCGGTATTATCCGCAGTGTTATACTGCACATAGGGCCAAGGATCATTCCCGCCGGAATTTCCCAGAATCAGATTGCCGTGTTGCCCCGTATAGAGCCCGGCCCCGAACTTTGCCTTGTTGCCGCCGCCAGGGACCCCGATATATCCATTCCGGATGAGGGCGGAACCGGTATTGGCCGTGCTGCTCCCGTATATATACACCCCGCCCCCGTCATTGCCCGAAACATTCCCTTTAATGGTTCCGCCTTCCATGAGAAAGTTTCCCCCGGGTCCCACACAAATCCCGCCGCCCTTTCCGGATGAAGAATTCGCTCTATTTTCGCTGATGGTTCCGTCCTGCATGATAAAGCCAATCGTATCATCCACAAAGACGCCGCCCCCGGCAGCAGGCGCCGCATTTTCCTGTATCGTTCCGCTTTTCATGGTAAAGAGTCCGTTGTTTATATACACACCTCCGCCAGTCCCCCCGCTACCGGTAGAGTTATTATGAATAGTCCCGCCTTCAAGAATAAGCTCCGTCAGTGTAGAAGTACCGATATACACGCCTCCGCCGTTGGCCGCTTCATTATAAGAGATGTCGGCGCCTTCGGCGAGAACCAAAACGCCACCATCCAGGCGTATGCCCCCGCCCCCGCCGGACCCGGCCCTTCCTCCGGTGATGGTGATGTTTTTAAGCGTTATGGTTTTACCCGGACAATCGATACGTAGAACCCGGTATGGTTGGTCCTGATGAAGGGCCTTTCCGCCGCCGTTCAGAATAACATCGGTAATTCCCGCGGGTATTTCTATCACCGGCGGAAATGATGGCGAGGAAGAAAAAACCAGCATCCCGGCCGTGCTTCCGCCTCCCAATGCGGACCAAGTAATATCCTCAAGGAGCATGATTTTGGCTTCGGCGGAAGAACCTTCGGATTCCCATATATCCAAGGCCTTGCCTATGGTTTTTACCGCTTCCCCGGCCGACCAGCCCGTTTTCGCGTCATCCCCGGAAGATACCGCCACATACACCCAGGGCCCGTCGTCCTTG
>JAISEB010000072.1 GCA_031264395.1 Treponema sp.
GCCGGATAACAGAGCTTTTACGCGAACGAAACGGGGCGTCCATCCGGGATCTGGCGCGGGAATTTACGGTTTCGGAGATGACCATCCGCAGGGATCTGGAAAGGCTGCGGGAGGATAATATCATATCCCTGGTTCACGGGGCGGCCATTTATAAATCCTACAATCTGGATCTTGAAAAAGGCGTCAACATTTCCGAAAAAGAGCGGATAGGCAAGGCGGCCGCGAAGAGGATTCAGATGGACGATACCATCATCATTGACATAGGGACCACCACAGAGCATCTGGCCCGGCATATACCCCGGAATTTTTCTATCAGCGCCCTGTGTTTTACCATGAATTCCCTTGCGGAACTGTACAAAAAAAACGTAAAAAGTTTTATTATCGGCGGCGGCGCTTTTCATCCCGATACCCAGCTTTTTGAATCCCCTGAAACCATTGAACTGATACGCAGGACCAGGGCGACAAAATTTTTTGTCAGTACCGCCGGAATAAACCGCAAGCTGGAACTTACCACCGTTAATTTTTACGAGGTTGCCGTAAAGCAGACCTGCATCCAGCACGCCGATCAAAAATTCCTTTTGGCGGATTCCACCAAATTCGACAAGGTAAAACCCGCCTACTTTGGCCATCTGAACGATATTGACGCGGTGATAACCGACAGCGGCATTTCCGAAGAATGGGCCCGCATTCTGGAAAACATGGGCATAGAGGTGGAAATCGTATGACATTCTGGCTGTCGTAAACAACGGAACGTTAGACGCTGCAAAATCTGCTACGAAGCGTCCCGCCACGGATGGCGGGGCGGGTATTTAATCTTCAATTCAAAAAATAACATTACAATATCTCAATCATATTCATCATCGTCCATCGTTTCGTCTTTTCCATATATGTAATCATCAATCTGATCTTCCGGCACCCCTGCTTCGATTAGAGAGGCAGTCTCTTTTTCAACGTAATTATCAAGAAACCTAACCTTTTCTAAATCACTGGCATCCGACATATTATTATTTTCAAGAATTTGCCGCTCTGCTTCTTCCCGAAGCAGTTGTGTTTCAGCCATATCGAAAAATGATTTAACAGCCTTTTCGTGAAAACCCGCAAACTCATCATCAGACATAGGCTCTATATAATCTTCTATTTCTTTGTCTGTCATTTCTTGTCTCCTGTTCTTCACTGGCGAAAATACTTCTTAACAGATTGGCATTTTCCACATACTACCAATCACTAAAACCATCCTCTGGAACAAAAGCACCATCTTTCAGCATATTCTTTTCTGCTTCAAATATCGCTTGCTCATATGGATCAGAGATAGAATTATCTAACTTTTTGGTTTGTCAGTTTTACCTCCTGCGTACTTTATAATAGTGGCACCAACACCGACAACAGCCCCAATTCCTGCACCTATAGCAGTTCCAATGCCAGGCATAAACGCAGAACCGATAGTCGCTCCAGCGGTTGTAAGTGCAGTAATGGGTAGAGCGTCGCCCATCCCCTTCTTTACATTGTCTGATGCATTACCCATTTTTTACTCCTTCGTTATGGAAAAAATTTAACCATACTCATTTTTGCATGACTGATCCTACTATACACCTATCAAAACTCTATGTCAATATTTTTTTTCGCGGGTACAGGGCATCGGCGTTTATTTTCATATACCGGGAAATTACCAAGTTTTGGAAGAATTTTTAACCGCAAGGTCGAAAAAGTCAAATACGTTCCAGTACAAAGTTCCGCTTTCTCTTCCTTTTTCGACTTCGAGGTAAATCTTTTCTTCAATGCATGCTACTTTAAGAGGAATTTTGACACTGAAAAAAGTAAATGTCAATGCCCTGTCGCGGGCGCGGCCTAAAAGGGGGCGCTGAACCCCAGGTTAAGAAAGAAAGCGTGCTTTCCCGAATAATTCCTGTATCCGGCGTCGAACTTCAGCGTCCTGGGGATAATGTAATTTCCCCATCTTATTCTCCAGAGAAAACGCAGCCCCGCGCTGAAGAGAAACACGTCCAGTTTTAACGCCGTCAGGTTGTCGGGCCGCCGGCCGTCCCTTATCTGGTTGAACTTGAAAGGCTGCCCGTCGGTAAGATCGTACATAAAATTTTCTACAATAATGTAATTCGCCGAAACAAAGGGGCCCAGGATCATGTTGTCCCTGAACAGGAGATTCCAGTAAAAGAGCGGATTAAGAAAAAAAAGTTTGTCTATGTCCAGTTCCGCGTCCCGGTGAAAATACCCCGAAAACCGTATGAGCTGGTATTCGAATCCAAAGTGAAGAACCCTGTGCTCAATGAAGATTTCCCCAAGGGCAATGGTCATTTCAAAATTGTACTCTTCGCCTTTTTTGGCAATCTGGTTTTGGTGATGATCCGGAAAATTCACCCCTCCCCCGAAAAAAACGAAGTTGGGGGAAAAGGTAAACTGATCAAAAAAATTTGCGGCCGCCGCCGGAAACGCCGCGGCAAGAAACACGGCGGCAAAAAGGCCCTTCAAAAACAAATTCCGCATGATCCGGAAAGGCCGCTCCTCCTACCGCAGCGTGCGAAGGAGCGCCCTCAGTTCAGGGTTCATCCCCGTTTCAGGCGGGGGGGCGTTCTCGTCCCTTTCGGCCTGAAGGATGATCTCGTCGCCGATGCCGACGCGGTCGAAGAAACCGCTGCGGACAAGAAGCCCCGACGCGACTTCCTCATCGGCGTTTTCCACGGTCAGCTTGCCCACAAGCTCGTCGGCGGTATACGAAAGGCCTATGCCCTCGCCCAGGACAAGGGGGCTTCCCTTCTTCACCACGTCGTACACGGCGCCTGTCTCCACGCCGTCCGCGCGGCCCTTGTCGATGAGGCACTGTGACTGCCTCCGGGCAATCAAGGCGGCGCGGAAAGGCAGGGAAGAGGCAAACTGTTCGGCTATTCCCCTCGCGGCGTTCCTCAGCCTGTCCCCTCCGGTACGGTACGCGTTAAACACTCCCGCCCGCGAACCGGTGCGGCCCACATAGAGTTCCCCCTTTACGGAAAGATCCCGTTCGTTTTCCGCCGCCGAAACGACAATAAAATAATCGGCGCCGGCGTCCCGCGCGGTACGGTACGCCCGCGAAAAGGATGGCTGCCGCAGTTCCAGATCCAGCGCCTGTATGTTCCGGTCGTGAACAAGAAGCTCCCTGATGTAGGACGCCGCCACCGCGCCCGCGTCGGCGTGGTAAAAGCTCGACTGTGACGCCACGGAAAAGACGGCGGCTTTCCAGTGCCGCTTTGCGGCGTCCACAACGGGGTTTACCTCCCAGCGCCGGTACAGGGCGTTCTGCAGCAGGGAATCATAGGCTTCCACCGCGTCGTCAAGGGCGCGGTCCCCAAGCCCCAGATCCTGCATGAACTTGAGTTCCTCAAAATACCGGGCCGGATACCCCGCGAGCCTGAGAAGCTCCGCGTATTCCCGCCTGTCACGGGCATAGGGGTTGAGCCTGAGCCCGCGCCGGTACTCAAAGAGGGCCTCCGCGTTAAGATTGGCGGAACGGAAATTCCTCGCGCGGTTAAAATGCCAGGAAGCCCAATGGGCGCGGCGGGGATCTTCCTTTCCCGTACCGCTTTCCTCAAGCGAAGTAGCGCCTATGAGCAGATCTTCAAGGACAAAGCGTATGTATTCATCCTCCGCGTCGACGGACACCGCGCCCGAAAGAACGCCCATGGCGTCATAAGAGCGGCCCATCCTCCTATAGGAAAGGCCCTTTAGATACCACGCGCCCGCATCTTCGCGGTCCGCCTCTATAGCCTCGTCGGCAAGCCGCGCCGCCTCCTCGAACTGGCCCGCCCGGTAACGGAGGGAGGCAAGAAGGGACACGGCGGGCCTGTAACCGGGCCTGTAACTCAGGGAACTTTCGGCGTAGGCTATTGCCTGGGGAAGGCGGTTCCCGAGGCTTTCAAGCCAGGCGGCGTAGTAGTAGGCGCGGTAATCCCCGGGATGCGCGGCAATGGCCCGCTCCATGGAAAGCCCGGCGTTTTCCATATCGCCAAGCGAGGCGGAGACGAGGGCCAGCGAAATGAGGAGCCGCCTGTCGTCCGGATAACGCCGCACCGCCTCGCGGTAACGGAGCAGGGCGTCTGACGAGCGCCCCCGGGCTATATCCAGCTCGCCCGCCGCGAACAGGGCGTCGCGGTTGTAGGGTTCGCGGGCAAGCACGCCTGAGATCACCTCCGAGGCGGCGTCAAGGCGGCCAAGGGCGATGAGGGTAAAGGCTTCAAGGCCGGCGGCCCGCATGTTTCCCCGGGCAAGGGCGCGGGCCCTCCTGACCCAGAGGAGCGCCTGATCGTATTCGCCCAGCTCGTAGTAGCATTCGGCAAGGGCGGCGGTTCCTTCGGCGTGCGCGCCGTTCAGGGCAAGACATTCGAGAAAAAGTTCCACCGCGGCAAACCAGTCCTCCCCGGCCATGGCCCTGAGCCCTTCCTCATAATAGGTCCCGGACTGCTGGGCCGGAAGGAAAGAGGCCGGAAGAAGAACGGCCGCAAGGACAAGGGAAAAAAGGCGGCCTCTTTTCATGATTCGCCTTCATGGTGAACCACAATCTTCACCGTATTGATCTTGTGCCCGTCCATGCCCTGAACGATAAAATCATTTCCCCTGTACACCGCCTTTTCGTAAGTAACGGGTATCTTGCCGAAAAGATCAAACACAAAACCGCCCAGAGTATCGAAGTTGTCCCAGGGAAGCTCGACGCCCGTTTCTTCGCAGAGATCCTCCAGATTGACGCGCGCGTCGCAGAGCCAGATCCCTTCGCCCAGCTTCACGATGTCTTCGGTTTCATGATCGAATTCATCCTGAATGTCGCCGACAATTTCTTCGATAATATCTTCCATGCAGACTATGCCGGAAACGCCGCCGTACTCGTCCACCACTACGGCAATGTGAACCCGGCGGCGGCGCAGCTCGCGGAGAAGATCGTCGATGTGTTTGGACACAGGCACAAAGAAGGGCTTGCGGAGCAGTTTTTTTATGTCGAAAAATTCGGAGGCGGCGTCCGCGGGGGATTCCCCGATCAGCGCCTTGAGCACGTCTTTTACATAGAGTATGCCCGTAACGTTGTCTATCGTATCCTGATACACGGGAAAACGCGAATGTTCGCTTTCTGCTATGCAGCGCAAAAGTTCGCTGCGGGAAGCGCCGGCGGAAATAAACACCGTATCGGTACGGGGCACCATGACTTCCTTGACGGTAGTGCCGGAAAGTTCCATTACCCCCTTTATCATCTCTTTCTGATCCGTTTCAAGAAAACGGTACGTCTTTTTGTCCATGCCGCCGGATTTTTTGAAAAAACCGGCAAAAGGTTTCATACGGCCTCCTCCGAAAGCCCGCGTCCCGCCGGAAGAAAAGAAGGACCGGCCCGTTTCCCCGGAAAGATGCGTTCCCCGGCAAGGCCCGCAAGGATGGATTCCTGAAGGCGCAGCATGGGCTCATCCCCGCCTATGCCCGCGTGATCCATGCCGTCAAGGTGAAGAACGCCGTGAACAAGGAGGCGGCGCAGTTCTTCATCCTCGTTAACGTTAAAGGAAAGCGCGTTTTCGCGGAGGGTATCAAGGGAGATGACAATGTCACCGGGGAGGAAGCGGCCGCCGGGAAGGGGGGAACCCAGCGGAAAGGAAAGCACGTCGGTCGCCTCGTCCCTGTGCCTGAAACGGGCGTTAAGGGAACGAATGTACTCATCGCCGCAGAACAGCACCGAAAGATCCCAGCCGTCACGGCCGAGAGCGGCAAGAACCTTGCGAAGAAAACGGCGGACCGCCCCGTTCCAGGAAGGCAGGGGAACTTCTTCCGCGGAAACGTCTATACGGTTCATGACGGGCCTTCCCCGCTCCGGGGAGTTTCCTTGGCCTGTTTGGGATACTCGATGCGGGAATGGTAATGGCCCGCCAGCACCCGGACAAAGGCTTTTTTTATTATTTCCAAATCCCGGAAGGTAAGCTCGCATTCGGCAAGCTGCCCGTGTTCAACCTTGGCGGTAAAGAGTTCCTGAATGAATTTTTCCATCTTGGCGGCGGTGGGCTTGCTGAGGGTGCGCACCGCCGCCTCCGTCACGTCGGCAAGCATGACCACCGCGGATTCCCGCGAGCGGGGAGGATTTCCCGGATAGGTAAAGTCCTCCATATTCACCTGGATCTCCTGTTTAAGAGCCTTGTTGTAGAACCAGCTTATCACCGAGTTGCCGTGATGTTCCGCGATAATGTCGATTACCTGCCGGGGAAGGGCAAGGCTCCGCGCCTTTTCCACACCCAGCTTGACATGGCTGCGAATCACCGTGGCCGAAAGCCGGGGCGGGGTGTCGTCGTGCTTGTTGTAGACCGTCTGGTTTTCCACAAAATACTCAGGCTGCTCCATCTTGCCTATATCGTGATAGTAGGCCCCCACGCGGGCAAGAAGGGGATTGGCCCCTATATCCTGGCAGGCCGCCTCGGCAAGATTCGCCACCATGATGGAATGGCCGTGGGTTCCCGGCGCGGCGGTAAAAAGCCGTTTCAGAATGGGCGCGTTAAGATCCGACAGTTCCATAAGCCTGAAAGGAGTCGCCGCGTTGAGGATCTGTTCAAGCGGCGGCAGAAACCCCAGCACCAGCATGCCCGACGCCAGCCCGTTGAAACCGGCCCAGAAAAGAAACGGCGGCCATGAGGCGGGCCCCGAGCGGCGGCCCAGAATGATGATCACCGCCGCCGCGATATTCACCGCCGCGATGATAACGCCCGCCCTGACAAGATCCATCCTTTTTTGGGCGCCCTTGAGGGCGCAGGAAGCGGCCACCGCGGAAACAAGGGCGAAAATATAGGAAGGCATGTCGAAAGAACCGGCAAGAAAGGCGCCAAGGGGAAGAACCATGGCCAAAAAAAGGGCAAGCTGCGGCGTTACCAGAATGGCCGGAAGCATTACCGCGAGCGCCGTGGGAAGAATCACCGAAACGGGTATGGTGTCAAAGGAAAATCTGCTGACAAAGACCGCCAGTATGAAGTACAGGGACACAATCGCGGCAACCAGGTACAGTTCCTGATCGGAAAGGGATCGCCCGTCCATCTTTTGCCGGCAGAAAAACACCAGAAACACATAGAGCAGAAGGAGGAGCATTACGCGGCCCGCGACGCCCCGGGGGTCCCATCCTGAACGGGCCGTGTCGAGTTCCCGCAGTTCCCTCATGTTCTCTTCGGTAATGATGAAGCCCTTTTTGATTACCCGCTTGCCCCGCTCAATATGCCTTATCACCGGCTCCACGCGCACCAGGGTTTCGGCAACCCGCTGCCGGGTATCCTCAATGGAAAAGAACACGTTTTCCCGTAAAAAGGGAAGAAGCATGTCCGCCGCGACAGCCGCGAACAGGGGAGGAAAATTTCCGCCTGATGCAAGAGAACGCGCCTGTTCCCCCGCCGTCTTGAGGGTGACGATGTCCCCGCGGGGCACCGTCTCCCGTTCGGTGCGGGAGCCGTTGGTGGAAAGGAGTTCCACGATGTCGGGATTGTACGGTTCAAGCTCCAGTTCCGAAAGGGCAAAGATCCCGCGCTCCAGAAGCGCGTCCATTACGCCCCCCCCGTATTCCGCGAAGGAAACAGGGGAAAGGAACCACACGTCAAGAACCTCGCCCGAAAAGCGGCCGGGGTATTCGGCCTGTACCGAACGCTTGGCCGCCTCGGCCGAAAGGTCCCGGCCGGCAAGATCGTCCGAAAAGGCGGCGAACGCGCTCCAGTCTTCGCGCATCTTTCTGTCCGCCTCTTGTGAAAAACGAAACACGGCGGGAACAAGCCGCTCCTGCGCCTCCCTCCTGAGCGCGGTAGCGTCCTCGTCCACATAACTGAAAGATTCCTGGGCCGTAACATCCTGTTCGGCGACCTTGCCCGCCTCGAATTCCCCCATGTCCCCGAGTATTCCGCCCCGGTTCATGTTCCCCACAACAACAACGATAACAGCAAGCAGGGCGGCAAGGCTCACCGCCGCCGGGCCGGAACGGAGGCGCGAAAGACGGAGGAAGGACTTCACCTTTTCAAAAGGCCCGGAACTGGTCTTCACGGCTTTCTGTCTCTTTCGGCGGCGTCATAGGCCTCGATGATCTTCCTGACAAGGGGGTTCCGCACGACATCGGAGGTATGAAGCCAGGAAAAATGTATGCCGCCGACTCCGTCAAGAACGGAAACGGCGTGGAGCAGCCCCGAATCGGTTCTCCGGGGAAGATCGATCTGGGTGGTGTCGCCTGTGATCACCGCGCGGGCGCCCTCCCCTATTCTGGTAAGAAACATCTTCATCTGTTCCTTCGTGGTGTTCTGGGCTTCGTCCAGAATCACCGCCGAATCGTTAAGGCTCCTTCCCCGCATGTACGCAAGGGGGGCTATTTCTATGGTTCTGGTTTCTTCCATACGGCGTATGACTTCGAAGGGAACAAGAGATTCCATGGCGTCGTACAGGGGCCGGAGGTAGGGATGTATCTTCTGGGCAAGATCCCCGGGAAGAAACCCGAGGCTTTCCCCCGCTTCCACCACGGGACGGGTCAGCACAAGTTTACGGAGCTTTTTTGAGAGCACCAGGCGCAGCGCCTCGGCTATGGCAAGGTAGGTTTTCCCCGTCCCGGCGGGCCCCATGCAGAAGCTGATGTCCGAAGAACGCATGCCCTGTATATAGGCCGCCTGGTTCCCGCTCCTGGGATACACGCGGCCGAAACCGCGGGGAATGCGGATCGTTTGCTCGTCCTCCGCGCCGCCCGGCTCGCCTGAGCCGGCAAGTGAACGGACATAATCCGCCGTCGGGCATTCGCCCTCACGAACTACCGCGATAAGGCTGTTCATCATCGTCTTGAAACGCCGTTTGCCGGTTTCATCCGCCCCTTCCAGCCTGATCTCGTTGCCCCGGGCGGCTATCCGGCCCCCAAGGGAGCCTTCGATAAGCCTGAGATTTCCGTCATTGGCGCCGCAAACCCCGGACAGAAGATCCTTGCTGTCCAGGACTATTGTTATGCTGTCCTCCAAATAAACTCCATCCAAGAATAGTGTATAACCCCCGCCATAAATCCGTCAAGCCGCCGGAAATTTTCCGCTGCCGGGGTACCGGGTTTGGAAGAAATTTTAACCGTAAAGAAGAAATTTTAACCGCAAGGTCGAAAAAGTCGAAGAAGTTGAAGAAAATAGGGAAGAAGAAGAAAAAAACACGGACAGAACGGACGGGACGGACTTTTTGGGTTTCAAATGTATAGTTTGTCTGCGGCCCCGCCCTGCGTACTTGATTTTTTTCTGTCCGGGGGTATAGTGGTATTTGTGAAAAACGGAAAAAGAGGCGCTTTACCCGTAAGGCTCTCCGTAATTCCTTATACGGTAAAGAATTACCCCCCCCCCCCCCGCCATACATATAGCGTAGTTTCCGCCTGTTGTTTCTGTTATCCCGCCATATATAGCGTTTTTACGCCTTCTTGGGGAACCCGTTTTTCCCCCTTCCGCGGGCATGCGCCTGTACTACGCCGTCCGCCGGGAGACGGGCACGGCAAAGAAAGGCAGTTTCAGCGGGATTTTTTCGGCCATTATTCCGTGAGTTTGTTCCAAAACCGGGTTTTTACAGGAGGACCAGAATGAAGAAATATACGGCGCTTGTTACGGGCATTGCCCTTTCCGCCCTTGTGTTTGCCGCCTGCGATCTTTTCACGGGCCCCGCCGGTCCGGCGGGAATCCCCGGAACCAGCGGGCCGGCAGGAAC
>JAISEB010000185.1 GCA_031264395.1 Treponema sp.
TATTATTCGCTGGGAAATTTCCTGTCCGCGCAGGACAGAAGCCCGCGCCTCCTTGGCGCCCTTGCCTATGTCCGCGTAAAAAAAGAAGGCGGGAACACGCTCATTGATCAATCGGGGGTAATTCCCGTTGTAACCCAATACGGCACAGGCTATACGAATTTCAGGGTTTATCCCCTTTCAGCCTATACCGATGATTTGGCGCAGCGCCACTGGCTGCGGCAGACAGGGAAAGGAAGCGAAATCAGCGTTTCATATTTTACAAATCTTGCGGAAAGCATATTCCCATCAGGGATACTTACGGAAAATCCTTTTGTCAAAAAAGAATGAGCCGCCGCACGGTATTAAACCGGATTTTCGAATAGATTGCCCAGCCGAGGAGGCGGAGGGAGACCGCGTCTTCCTCCGCGGGCGGGCTTTCCCCTCAGCCGGCGCTCCCGGTTCCGGCAGGCGCGGCGGCTTCGGCTTCACGGACGGCGGATTTTGCCGCCGGGGCAGCTACCGCGGCTATGCTTTTCTTGCCGTGTTTGACGGCGGCGCGGCAGACTTTGCAGATCTTGATCTTTTCCTCGCCTGATTCCTGCTCGTAGAGGATCTTTACATTTTGCCGCCCGCAGACCGGACACGCTCCCCGGCCGTGCGCGGCCAATTCCCGTATACCCTTGCCTCTATGCGCTTTGGACATTTCCTCTCCTCTTGTTAACCGGCCGCCTTGGCGGCTTTCTTGCTCTTCTTCTTTTTGTCTCCGGCGTCCGGTTTGTAATCCACCAGTTCAAGAAGCACTTCTTCGGCGGCGTCCCCGTAGCGCTGCCCCAGCTTTATAATGCGGGTGTAGCCGCCGGGCCTTTCCTTCATCCTTACCGCTATATCGGTAAAAAGTTTTGCCACTATCCCCTCGTCAAAAAGGCGGCCCGAAACGATGCGCCGGTTATGAACCGAATCCGTCTTGGCCCGCGTAATAAGTTTTTCAGCGCTTCTCCGTATTTCCAGGGCTTTGGCCTTGGTAGTCTTGATCCGTTCGTACCGGAACAGCGAAGTTACCATGCTGCGGTGCAGTGCCTTGCGATGGGCGGAAGCCCGTTCAAGGGGGTTAAAGCCCCGTCTATGCTTCATCTTCCATTTCCTTTTGGGGAGCAACCCTGACGGCGTTTTTCAGCACGTTCATATCGGTTATCCCAAGACTCAAATTCCACTCTTTGAGCTTTTCCTTTATCTCAAGAAGGGACTTCTTTCCGAAATTCCTCGTTTTTGCTATGTCGTCTTCGGTTTTCCGGGTCAGCTCCCCTATCGTTTTGATATTGGCGTTTTTAAGGCAGTTGGAAGACCGGACGGAAAGCTCCAGTTCCTCCACCGGCGTATTGAGGATCTGCCGTATATGCTCATCATCCTCGTCAAAATCCTCGTCGCCGCCCAGGTTGTTTTCATCAAAATTGATAAACACCGAAAAATGATCCTTGGCTATTTTCGCGGCTTCGGCCAGGGCGTCGTCGGGACGCACCGTGCCGTCGGTCCATATCTCAAGGATAAGTTTGTCGTAGTCGCTGCGCTGCCCCACACGGGTCGGCTCCACGGAGAATTTTACCTTTTTGACAGGCGAAAAGATCGCGTCCAGGGGAATGGTTCCGATAACCTCAACATAACGCTCATTTACTTCGGAAGGAACATAACCGCGCCCCAGATCTATCTGCACCTCGAATTCCAGCTTCGCGTTGTCCATCAAGGTCATTATATGATGGCCGGAACTGAGTATTTCCACCTGCCCTTCCCTGCCGAAATCATCGCTTTTTATTTCTTTTTTGCCGGACCATTCATAAAGAAGTATATCCTGCTCCGCGTCGCCGGCCAGTTTAAGCCTGATCTGTTTGAGATTGTTGATCACCTCCAGGGTGTCTTCCATGATATTGGGAATGGTTTCAAATTCACTCGAAACGCTGTGCGCGGTCCCGTCGGCGTCGTAGGAAGTAACTTTTACCGCGGTAATGGCGTAACCCTGAATCGAAGAAAGAAGTACCCGCCTTAAGGTATTACCCACGGTGGTACCAAATCCCGGTTCAAAGGGAGCGGCGGCGAATTTACCGTAGTTCTGTTTCAGCTCGCCATGCTCAAAGGTAATGCCTTTTGGGCGCTTAAATCCTTTAAGAAGGTTCTTGCGGGCCATTTAGACTCCTTGGACTTTCCCGGAGAAAGCCTATTTAGAATAAAGTTCGACGATCATCTGTTCCTTGACATCCGCGAGGTCCGTAATGTCGCTTCGCCTCGGAGAAGCAAGGAACTTTCCCTTCATCGCGTCGGGATCAAGGGAAAGCCAGGGCATAACTCCCGATTTCCCGAATTCCTTGAGGGAATCCTTGACCACGAGGAGATTCCTGCTGGTCTCACCAATAGCGATTTCATCTTCCGGCTTCACAAGAGAGCTGGGCACATTGACGCGCTTTCCGTTTACCGTCACATGCCCGTGCAGCACTATCTGCCTGGCCTGGCTCCGGCTCACGGCAAAGCGCAGCCGGTACACCACATTGTCAAGCCGCCGTTCAAGGAGAACGAAAAGGTTTTCACCGGTAATGCCGGGCATACGCAGGGCACGCTCAAAAAACAGGCTGAACTGTTTTTCCTGCATGCCGTAAATTCTCTTGAGCTTCTGCTTCTCGCGAAGCTGTACGCCGTAATCCGATCTTTTGCCGGCCCGCGCCTTGGGATCTTTTCCCGGCGCCGGGCGTTTTCTGTTGACGGGGCATTTATCGCTCTTGCAGCGATCCCCTTTCAACATGAGTTTCTTCTGTTCAGCCCGGCAGAGGCGGCAGACAGGCCCGGTATATCTTGCCATACGTTCCCTTCCTTAAATACGCCGCGTCTTCCGCGGCCGGCAGCCGTTATGGGGAATAGGAGTCACATCGTTAATGGACTTCACCTTGATGCCCAAAGCGCCAAGCTGACGTATCGCCGATTCACGGCCTATGCCCGGGCCCTTTACATACACATGCACCTCGCGGAGTCCCGACTGCATGGCCTTCTGCGCGGCGGTCTCGGTAACCGACTGGGCGGCAAAAGGAGTCGACTTCTTCGCCCCGCGGAAGCTGAGTTCCCCGGAACTGGCCCAGGAAACAGTGTTTCCCATAAGGTCCGTAATGGTCACAATGGTATTGTTGAAGGTAGCCTGAATATACACGTTTCCTTCGTAAACCGACTTCTTTTCCTTCTTCTTCCTCGTACTGGCAGCCACTCATTCCTCCGATATATGTCTGGAAAAACCTTGCGCGGTTTTTTCCGCAGCTTACTTCTTCTTGCCTGCGACGGTCTTCTTCTTGCCCTTTCTGGTACGGGCGTTTGTTCTGGTCCTCTGGCCGCGAAGGGGAAGCCCCTTGCGGTGCCTGAGCCCCCGGTAACAGCCTATATCCATAAGGCGCTTTATATTCAGGGCAACTTCGGTGCGAAGGCGCCCTTCCACCTTGTAATCCGCCTCAATAATCTGCCTGAGTTCATTGAGTTCTTCCTGACTCAGATCATTGATAAGCCGCCCGCGGTCTATCTTCGCCTTGGCGCAAATATCCTCCGCGCTGGACCGGCCTATTCCGTAGACATAGGTCAGGGCAATATCCACATGCTTATTCGGAAGGTCAACCCCCAAAAGACGCGCCATAAATTCTCCTACCCCTGCTTCTGTTTATGCTTGGGATTCTGGCAGATAATACGGACAATGCCGTTCCGCTTTATCACCTTGCATTTGTCGCAAATCGGCTTGACACTGGTTCGGACTTTCATCCTTAGTCTCCTCTTAAAAGGCCTGTTCCCCTTCAAATAGGGTGAATTTCCATTAAAACGGATTTAACCCCGTTCGTCAACGATCCCCGTCTCCGCCGGGCCTACAAATTCCGCCCCCGCAGCTTCCCCTTCCTGGTCAGCCCGTCGTGGTGGTGCATCTTCAAAAGCCCTTCAACCTGGCTCATGGTATCCAGATCCACGCCGACGAGGATCAGAAGGGACGTACCCCCCATGAGGTAAGAAATGGACGAAGGAAATTTGAAGGCCCACTGTATAAAGGTCGGAATAACCGCGATAAAGGCCAAATACAGTGAGCCGGGAAGCACGATGCGGTTAAGAATCTTCGTCAGGTATTCTTCTATGCGCTCCGTCCTGATCCCCGGAATGGAACCGCCGTTTTCCCTGATGTTTTTGGCTATTTCTATGGGATTAAGGCTTACCTGCGTGTAAAAATAGGCAAAGAATATGATAAGCAAAATGTAAAGTACGTTGTACAGGGGCCTCTGCGGGCTCAGCACGCGGGCAACGGAGCCCAGCCAGGCCACATTCGCCCCTATGGTGCTCGCTATCTGCAGAGGGAAGGTAAGAATGGACGAGGCAAAGATAACCGGAATAACCCCCGAGGGGTTGATCTTGAAGGGAATGTACGTATTCTGGGCGCCGTACATGCGCCGGCCCACAACACGTTTGGCGTAGTTTACCGGTATCTTCCGCTGTCCCTGCTGTTCAAAGACAACAAGCGCGACAACCGCGACAAACATCACAAAAACCACTACCACAAACACGAGGTTAAGATCGCCGCTCCGCACCCGGCCCCCCAGTTCCCATACCGCCTGGGGAAGCCGCGCCACAATACCGGCAAAAATCAGGAGGGATATGCCGTTTCCTATGCCCCGGCGGGTGATCTGCTCGCCTATCCACATAAGAAACATGGTCCCCGTGGTAACCGTTAATATGGCGATAATGGTAAAGGGCATTATCCCCATGCTGAGAATATTGACGCTCCGGGAAATGCTCTGGGCATACTGCGTTACCGCGAAGGACTGTATAAGACAGACCCCGACAGTGCCCACGCGCTGGTAGCCCTGTATCTTTTTACGCCCCCCCTCTTCCTGGGAGATCTTCTTCAGGCTGGGAAACACGATAAGAAGAAGCTGCATGATGATGGACATGGAAATATAGGGCATGATCCCCAGCATGAAAACCGAAAAATTGGAAAAGGCCCCGCCCGCGAAGAAGTCCAGGTAATCCACAATGGGGTTGCCCGAATTCTGCTGGGAAAGGAAATAGGCCGAAAGCTGCTGGACATTGATCCCCGGAATGGGAAGCACCGCGCCTATGCGGAATATAACCAGCATGAGGGCGGTGAAGAAAACGCGTTCCCTGAGTTCCTTGACTCTCCATATACCAATTAAGGGATTAGCCATGAATTGTCACACCGCCTCCCGCTTTTTCTATTTTTTCCCTGGCCGAAGAAGAAACCGCGGGAACGTTGAACGTAAGCTTCTTCGAAATTTCCCCGTTACCGAGGATCTTGACAGGACCGGCGCCTTTTACAAGGCCCTTTTTTACAAGGGAAGCGGGATCAACCGTTTCGGATTCTTCAAATTTCTTGTCTATTTCACCAAGATTGACTATTTGATATTCCTTTTTGAAGGGATGATTGGAAAACCCCCGGCGGGCAAGGCGCCGGTACAGGGGCATCTGCCCCCCTTCAAAACCCACGTAGGTCTTGCCGCCCGACCGGGCCTTCTGGCCCTTGTTTCCCTTGCCGGCGGTTGTACCCCGCCCGGAACCCTGGCCGCGGCCCAGAATGCGTTTCCGTTTATTGGCCCCCTTGGGGGCATGCAGGTTAAAATCGTGCAATTCGCCAACTCCTCTCCGGCCGCGCTAGGCGGTCGGAACCTCTTCCACCAGGACCAGGTGGGACACCGCCCTGACCATTCCCAGAATGGCGGGGCTTGCTTCCTGCTCGGTACAGGAACCTATTTTCCGAAGCCCAAGGGAACGCACCGTCGCCCGCTGCTTCGGAAGAGCGCCTATGGTGCTTTTCACCAGCCGTATCCGTATCTTCGCCATACTAACCCCACAACTCGGCCAGGGATTTACCCCGGTTCTTCGCTATGGTCCGCGCGTCGAACATCCGGCTTATACAGGCAAAGGTCGCCTTGACCACATTGTACTGGCTGGAAGCGCCTATGGACTTTGAAAGCACGTCGGTTACCCCGCCCGCTTCCATTATGGCCCGCACCGGGCCGCCCGCGATGATCCCCGTTCCCGAACAGGCGGGTTTAAGAAACACCCGCGACGCCTTGAAGTTTCCCGTGATCTCATGGGGAATGGTTCCGTTCCTGACCGGGAGCTTTACCATGTTCCGCTTTGCCTTGTCTATACTCTTGCGTATCGCTTCGGACACGTCGTTGGCTTTGCCAAAGCCGTAGCCCACGTTCCCCTTCCTGTCTCCTATTACCGTTAGCGCGGAAAAGGAAAAACGGCGGCCGCCCTTGACTACCTTCGCGGTCCGGTTAAGCTTTACCAGCTTTTCAACAAATTCCTTTTCGGCGCCGCCCCGGTCACGCCCATCGCGGCCGCCCCGGCCCTCGCCTCTTTCCCGTGAATGTTCCATTTCGCCCCCTAAAACTCTATCCCCGCCTTCCGGGCGCCGTCGGCCATGGCCTTTATAACGCCATGGTACAGATAACCGTTCCGGTCAAAAATCACCGACTTGATGTTCTTTTCCAGAAGACGTTTTCCCATTATTTCCCCAAGCTGCCCGGCCCCTTCAAGATTGGCCTTGATGCTCCGCAGTTCCTTTTCAAGGGTGGAAACCGACGCCAGGGTATGGCCTTTCGTATCGTCAATAACCTGAACCGAAAGACTCCGGTTGCTCCGGATAACGGTCATTCTGGGCCGTTCCGCGCTGCCGTGTATCTTCTTGCGGATATGAACCTTCCGTTTAAGGCGCCTTCTGTCTTTTTCAAGCATTTTTTTCAGCATAACTGTACATCCTGCTCCTTGCTCTGGAGAGCCGCGGGGCGGCCGCTCCGGTTAAACTGCCCGCGTCACGGGCACACGCTATTTAACCCCGGATTTTCCGACTTTCCTTCTGATACGTTCGTTTTCATACCGGATTCCCTTGCCCTTGTACGGTTCGGGAAGCCTGAGTTTGCGGATTTGGGAGGCGAATTCCCCCACCCTCTGTTTATCGATGCCGCTCACCGTTACCTTGCCGTTGGGTTCGGTCGTTACCGCGAGCCCTTCGGGAATTCCCACAAAAATATCATTGGAATAACCGAGGCTCATGGAGAGGATCTTCCCCTGCACCTCGGCCCGGTAACCGACGCCGGTAATAATGAGCGATTTGCTGAAACCGGCCGAAACGCCGGTAACCATGTTGTTAAGGAGGTTGCGGTAAAGCCCGTGAAAAGCCATGGTCTGCTTTTCCTCGTTCTGCCGGCTTACGACAATCTCTTCCCCTTTGTTTTCAAAAATGATAACCGGGTGATACTTTTGGCTCAGCTTCCCCTTGGGGCCTTCCACGATCATGACACCGTTCTCAAAGGCAACCTTGACCCCGGCGGGAACCTTGACCGGAATTTTTCCGATACGCGACATTTACTTCCTCCTGGATCGATCACCAGACGGTACAGATTATTTCACCGCCGACTTTTTTCTCGGCGGCCTTCTTGCCCGTGGTGACTCCCATGGACGTAGAGACGATGAGGGTACCGTAGCCGTTATACACCCTTGGCATATTTTTATAGCCGGCGTACACCCGCCGGCCGGGCTTCGACACCTTTTCTATGCCGTGAATGATCGGCGAAGTTCCCTCGTCATATTTAAGGAAAACCCGGATGACATTAATGCCCTCCTGGTTCGCTTTCTTGAAATTCTTGATATACCCTTCGGTTTTTAAAATCTTGACGATCTCAAGCTTGAGTTTCGAGGTGGGGATATCAACCTTTTCATGTTTTGCCATTCCGGCGTTCCGGATTTTGGTCAGCATGTCCGCAACGGGATCAGATACGCTCATCCTTTTCTCCTGCCTTTACCAGCTTGATTTGGTGACACCGGGAATTAACCCTTCGCTCGCAAGTTTGCGGAAACAAAGGCGGCACATCTCAAACTTGCGGAGGTAGCCCCTGGCCCGTCCGCAGATCCGGCAGCGGTTAACTTTCCTCGTCTTATATTTGGGCGTCCGCAGCGCCTTGATGATCATTGCTTTTCTTGCCATGCCGCCTCCTTACTTTCTAAACGGCATGCCGAACTTCGCGAGGAAGGCTTTTGCCTCCGCATCGGTTCCCGCCGTCGTTACGATGACGATGTTAAGTCCGGCAACCCGTTCGATTTTATCAAAATCTATTTCCGGGAAAATTATCTGTTCCGTTATCCCCAGGGAATAATTTCCGTGGCCGTCAAACGCGTTTTGGTTCACGCCCCGGAAATCCTTGACACGCGGAAGGGCCGCGTTTACCAGCCGGTCAAGGAATTCGTACATCATGGTTCCCCGGAGGGTCACCTTGGCGCCTATTTCCTGCCCCTCTCTGATCTTGAAATTGGCGATGCTCTTGCGCGCCTTGGTCTTGACCGCCTTCTGCCCCGTAATAAGGGTCAGATCGTCAATGGCCGCGTCCAGAAGCTTCTTGCTCTGCAGGGCCTCGCCTACCCCCATGCTCACCACTATTTTTTCAAGCCTCGGGGTCTGCATGGGAGAAGTATAACCGAATTCCTTAAACAGCTCGGGCGCTATTTGTTCGCGGTATATTTTCTTGAGCCGGGGCTCATAGCCTTTCATCACAGGGCCTCCCCGCATTTCCTGCAGACCCGGGTTTTTGTGTCCCCGTTTATCTTGTATCCAATGCGGGTCGGGCCGCATTTCTTGCAGACTATCTGCACCTTTGAATAATGAAGCGGCGCCTCTATTTCAATGATGCCGCCCCTGTCCTGCTGGTTCCGGCGTTTTTTCGCCTTTTTGACGATATTCGCCCCCTCGACCAGCACCCGGTCTTTGTCCCGCAGTATTTTAAGAATACGGCCGCGCTTTCCCTTGTCCTTGCCGGAAATGATCTGGACCGTATCCTCTTTTTTAAGTTTGAATTTATGCGCCGCCGCAGTCATTATAAAACCTCCGGTGCAAGGGACACTATCTTCATAAAATCGCCCTTTTCCCGCAGTTCCCGGGCCACAGGCCCGAAGATCCGCTTTCCTTTGGGGTTCATGCCCGCGTCGATGATAACACAGGCATTGTCGTCAAAACGTATATAGGTCCCGTCGGGGCGGCGGTACTCCTTGTGGGTCCGCACTACCACCGCCTTTTCAACGGCGCCTTTCTTGATGGCCGACGTGGGAAGGGCGTCCTTCACCGCCACTACGATGATGTCCCCTATGCCCGCGTACCTCCGTTTGGAGCCGCCCAGTACCTTGATACACTGCACTATCTTTGCCCCTGAATTGTCCGCGACATTCAGGAAAGTTTCGGTCTGAATCATTTTCTTCCGCTCCCTACCTGGCGCGTTCCAGAATTTCTACCAGCCGCCAGCATTTTTCCCTGCTGATGGGGCGGCATTCCCTTACACGGACGCGGTCGCCTGTTTTTGCGTCGTTCTTTTCATCGTGGGCCTTTACCTTCTTGATCCGCTTGACATATTTCTTGTACAGAGGATGAAGGGTAAGCGTCTCGACAGCCACCACGATGGTTTTGTCCATCTTGTCGCTTTTGACAATCCCCACAAATTCTTTTTTCCCGCTCTTCTGTTTGACAGCCTCTTCCGACACGGTTCTACTCCTTAGGCGGCGGCGCGGCCGCGCTCAATTCATGCTGCCGAATCAGGGTATTAAGACGGGCAATCTGACGGCGCATCGTCCGTTTCTGCAGGGGATTATCGACATGGCCGATAACAACCTGAAAACGGAATTCCATGTACTTCTTTTTAAGCTCCTCCCGCTTGACTTTAAGTTCGGAGAAACTGAGGTTCTTGAAATTATTCTTCATACCCCGCTCCTATGCTCCCAGTTCCATATCGGCCCGCGACACAAACCGGGTCTTGATGGGAAGTTTGGCCCCCGCCAGAGTCATGGCCTCTTCGGCTATGGACCGCTCTACGCCGCCCAGCTCAAACATCACCGTCCCCGGCTTTACCACCGCCACCCAGTATTCGGGGGCGCCCTTCCCTTTGCCCATGCGGGTTTCCGCGGGCTTTTTGGAATAAGGCTTGTCGGGATAGATGCGTATCCATATTTTCCCGCCGCGTTTTATATGACGGTTCAGGGCTATACGGGCCGCCTCTATTTGACGGTTGGTAATCCACATCCTGTCCATGGCAACCAGGGCGTAATCCCCAAAGACCACGGTATTTCCCCGGGTGGCGTTTCCCGGCATGTTGCCCCGCTGCACCTTGCGATGCCTGACTCGCTTCGGACTTAACATACTACCCTCTCATCGGCCTTTGGGCCTAGCTTCTCGCGGCCGCGGGAGAACGCCGCTTGCGGACAAGCGCCCCGGCGTCTTCCTTCTGTTCCTTGCCGTATTTCATGCCGTTGTATACCCACACCTTTACCCCTATGGAACCGAACGTGGTATGGGCCTCGGTAAAACCGTAATCAATGTCCGCCCGCAGGGTGTGCAGGGGAATGCGGCCCTCCTTGGCTTCCTCCGTGCGGGACATTTCCGCGCCGCCGAGCCTGCCCGAAAGCCTTACCTTGACGCCCTGGGCGCTGCCCTTTTTGATCGCGTTACTGATGGCCTGCTTCATGGTCCGCCTGAAAGAAGACCGGGCCAAAAGCTGGCGGGCTATGCCCTGCGCTATAATCTGCGCGTTGTTCTCGGCGTTCCGCACTTCCTTAATCTTGATCTGTATTTTCCTGGCAACGTGCTTCTGCAGCTCCGCGCCTATTTTTTCGATGTTGGCGCCCTTGACCCCGATGATGACCCCGGGCCTGGCGGTGTGTATGGTTATGGTAATGCGCTGCGGGTGCCGTATAATTTCCAGCTCGGCGATATCCGCGCCCTTTGTTTCGGGCATCCCCATGATCATCTTTCTGAGTTTAAGATCCTCATGGAGGGTATCGGCGTACTCCTTGGGATCGACATACCACCGCGATCCCCAAGTCCTGTTAACCCCTATCCGCAATCCGACAGGATTTACTTTTTGTCCCACCTTGTTCCCCCGCCTTTAACGCGAACCCGCGGCCCGCGAGGTTTCATCTACCACTACCGTAATGTGGCACATCCTTTTAAGAAGCATGTCCGCCCTTCCCCTGGCGCGGAACCATACCCGCTTCATCCGGGGGCCTTCGTCTATCAGCACGTCCCTTACATAGAGCATGTCCTCGTCAAGCCGCTTGTTGCCGCTCAGGGCGTTTGAAGCGGCGGACTTGACTGTCTTCCGTATCAGCCGGGCACCGCGGTGAGGCATGGCCTCAAGAAGCGAAATCGCTTCGGGATACGGTTTGCGCCGTATCAGATCGGCCACGGGCCTGATCTTGAAAGGTGAAGCGATGAGGAATTTGGTTACCGCCCTGAACCCAGATTTATTATCCATGTTCTCCTACTTCGCGGCCTTTTTATCGGAACCGCCGTGCCCCCGGAAAATACGGGTGGGGGAAAATTCACCCAGCTTGTGGCCGACAAGATTTTCCGTAATGTACACGGGAACCCATGTTTTCCCGTTGTACACGGAAATGGTTCCGCCGACCATTTCAGGAATAATAGTGGAACAGCGGGAATAGGTTTTTACCATTTTCCGGTCCCCGGACTTGTTCAGTTCCAGCACCTTTTTATAGAGGCTCTTTTCTATGAAGGGCCCTTTCTTGATAGACCTTGACACCCTGTTCCTCCGTTACTTCTTCTTGCCGCGGCTGACGATGAACCGTGACGAAGGCTTGTGCTTTTTCCGGGTCTTGTACCCTTTGGTTGGCTGCCCCCAGGGGGTAACCGGATGTATGCCCTTGTTCTTTCCTTCGCCACCCCCGTGGGGATGATCGACGGGATTCATCACCATGCCCCGCACCGTAGGACGCACCCCAAGCCAGCGTTTCCTGCCGGCCTTGCCGTAGGTAACATTCATGTGATCTTCATTTCCTACGACGCCTATGGTGGCGCAACACTTTTTAAAGACCATGCGCATTTCGCCCGAGGGGAGCTTGAGAGTCACATAGTCCCCTTCCTTGGCGGCGATAAGGGCGCTTGTACCGGCGGAACGGGCCATCTGGCCGCCCTTGCCCAGAGTCAGCTCTATGTTATGCACCGTAAAACCCAGCGGGATATTTTCCAGCGGAAGGGCGTTTCCGGTTTCTATGGCCGCGGAGGGACCGCTCATGATCTTCGCGTTTACAAGAAGCCCCCTGGGGGCTATGATGTAGCGCTTGTCCCCGTCGGCATATTTAATAAGGGCGATATTGGCGCTGCGGTTCGGATCGTATTCAATGGAAGCCACCACGCCGGGAACGCCGGTTTTGTCCCGCTTGAAATCTATATCGCGGTACAGCCGTTTATGGCCGCCGCCCTTGTGCCATACACTGATCCTGCCGTTCGAACCGCGGCCGGCCTTTTCGGCCCGCCCCGATGTAAGTCTTTTTTCAGGCCTTGCCCCTTTGGTAAGATCCTTGAAATCAAGGCTCGTCCAGGCCCGCATGCCCGGCGTAACCGGCTTGTATGTCTTGACGCCCATTGCCTTACACCCCCTCGAAGAGGCTTATTTTCTCTTCTTTGGGAAGGCGCACTATGGCCTTCTTCCAGGTCGAAGTAAGCCCCTCCCGGTACCGCTGCCGCTTGGGTTTACCCCCCACCACCATTGTGGTACAGGAAATGGGATGAACATTGAAAAGCCGGCGCACCGCTTCTTTAATCTGGGGCTTGGTAGCCGATTGAAGCACCTTGAACACGTATTTGCCTTCTTCCCGCAGGAGATTCGCCTTTTCGGAAAGTACCGGTTCAAGAAGTATATCTTCCCACGCTGTCATTTACCGGCCTCCCGGGAATTGTAGAATTCGTTCAAATTTTTAACCGCGCCTTCCAGCATCAGTATGCGGCGGCCGTAAAAAAGATCGTGGGCCCG
>JAISEB010000225.1 GCA_031264395.1 Treponema sp.
GCCTTGCGGCCGCAAATACGGTGTTTTTGGCAAAGATTGTCCGGAAACCGGGCGTTCCCGTAAAAAATTTTTAAAAAAAAGATTGACAGGTTTCCTTTAGTCATGATATAAATTGATTAATAAACTTTCTTTATTAATCTGTTTGAAGGGCAGGGGAAATGAGAAAACTCATCGGAAAGCCGCAGATACTGAAAGAAGTCAATTCCTCCATGATTGAACAGCTCGTTTATGAGCGCGGCCCTTTAACAAAACCCGATCTGGCAAAAATCACAAGCCTAAGCCTGCCCACGGTAAGTAAACTGGTAGACGCCCTGGAAAACAGTTCCCGGCTCTGCCGGGCGGGCCATTCGGGAAAGGGCGCCGGACGTAAAGCGGTACTTTACGAAACAAACAAAAATTCCGGATGTATCATAGTCTTGTATTACTTATTGGGAAAATACCGGTGCCGAATCGCCGACATGTTAAATAACTCCCTGTACGAAGCCGCTTTTCCCCTGGACGGCAGCAGTTCCCGAAATGCGGCAAGTTCTACGTTAAACGCCATAGATTCATTAATGGAACGCGCCCCCACCAAGGTAAAAGCCGTCGGTGTAGGCATGCCCGGAGTGGTCAAGTCCGGCGGCTTGTTGTTGGGAATCCCCCAGATTAGTGTTTGGGAAGGATTTAACCTTGAGGAACTGCTGTACCGCCGCTACAAGACAAAAATATGTGTGGAAAACAACGTAAAGATTTCCGCGGTAGGTTATTATCATACCCGCCTGAAAGACAAACAGGATAATATCGTTTACATATATGTCGGAAACGGTATAGGCGCGGGTCTCATCATCAACAAGCAGTTGTACCGCGGGGCTTCCAACTTTTCCGGAGAAATCGGTTTTATGACATCTTTGGCGGATAAAACGCCGTTCCGTGACTACACCCTCCAGGGCGGTTTTATGGAAACCCACCTGGGTAAATTTGTAGATTACGCCCAGGGAGATTTCCGGAAGAAGAACGATCCGCGGCAAAGGGACGGGTTTGTCGATATTTTGAGCATGATCGCCGCTGATTATGTGGCGATACTCAATCCCGAGGTCATCGTATTCAGCGGCGCCATTTTCGACGACACCCTTGTCGAAAGTATTAACCGGCGGACGGCCCGTTACATTCCCAGCGAGATTATGCCCCTGATACTGCGCGACGACAGTGACGATTCGGGAATCGAGGGCCTGGTATTAACATGCCGGAGTTGTATTACGACCGGAACGCAGCTGGTAAGGCGTCAAGGGCGCATAAGGCGCCATGTAGTGTAAAGGTAAATCTCCGTATGGCGCAGGTATGGGCGCTTTAGAGATACCTGATAGAAACCGAGGAGGATCTGTATGAAAACAAAGAGTGGATTGGTGCTGGCGATATTGGCCGGAGCGATCATTTTCGGCACGGCGGGATGTAACAGGCAATCCCAGGGCGCCGGAGGTTCGGGGGACAAGATCAAGATAGGCATTTCCCTGCCTACCCAGCGGGAAGAACGGTGGGTTCTGGACCGGCAAAGCTTTGAAAAAGTTGCCGCCGACGCGGGAATCGAAGTTGCCATTCAAATTGCGGATAACGACGCCGCCAGGCAGCAGGCTCAGTGCGAAAACCTGATCTCCCAGGGGATCGATGCGCTGATTCTCGCGCCCCATGACGGCGACGCCGCCAAGAATATCGCCGATATGGCCCATGAGGCAAAGATTCCCGTCATATCCTACGATCGCCTGGTTTTCAACGCCAGTGTGGACCTATACGTTACCTTCGATCAGTACCGGATCGGGTACCTTATGGGTGAATATATGGCAACCCATCTGGATAGAGGGAACATTGTTTTCCTGACCGGCGATCCCGGAGACAATACCTGTGTATACCTCAGGCAGGGCGCGATGGACGCGATTCAGTCGAAGATCAACAGCGGCGATTACACGATCGTTCTGGAACAGGCATGCCGGGACTGGATGGCCAGCGAGGCTCTCAAACATGTGGAAAACGCCTTAACCGCTACCAATAACAACATTCAGGGAGTTATCGCGCCCAATGACGGTACCGCCGGCGGCGTAATCCAGGCCCTGGCGGCCCAGGGGCTGGCGGGTAAAGTTATCGTAACCGGCCAGGATTCGGAAGTCGACGCGATTAAGCGTATCATCGAAGGAACCCAGAGCATGACGGTTTTCTTTGATGTCCGGGACCTGGCGGCCGCCGCGTTTAACGCGGCAGCGGCAATTGCCCGGGGCGGAGATTCCGGAGCCACCGGCGTTCAAAATGACGGAAGTTACGATGTCCCCGTTCTCGAATTCCCCGCCGTCCAGGTAACCAAAGACAACTACCAGGCCCTGCTTATCGGCAGCGGGTATATGAGCGCCGACGCGTTAAATTAAGAGGCGGTTATCCGGAAGGGTGTAAACCGTTCCGGATATCCTCGCGTGACAGAGTCGATTCGGAAGACGTTCAGAACGTCTTCCGAATCGGTAATAATGAGGAATATACATTGAGCCGGAATATATTGGAAATGCGCCGGATACACAAAAACTTCTCCGGAGTTGTGGCGCTGGAAAATGTGGATTTTTCCGTCAGGGAAGGCGAAATCCATGTCCTGGTGGGAGAAAACGGCGCCGGCAAATCCACCTTGATGAAGGTACTCAGCGGAGTATATCCGGTGGACACCTATACGGGGGAAATCCGTATTGACGATGCGGTAATGGGCTTTCATTCCATTAAAGACAGCGAAAAAGCCGGCGTCGCCGTTATTTATCAGGAATTAACCCTGATTAAATACATGAATGTCTGTGAAAATATCTTTTTGGGCAACGAGATTCTGAAAAACGGCCTTATCGACTGGGACACTACTTTTCTGAGGGCAAAGGAAGTTTTAAAAGAAGTGGGGCTTCCGGTTAACCCCGCCGCCAGGGTGATCAACCTGGGGATAGGAACCCAGCAGCTTATAGAAATCGCCAAGGCAATTTCGAAAAAGGCCCGGATTTTGGTACTGGACGAACCCACTTCGGCCCTGACCGAAAAAGAAACCGAGCATTTGCTGAAAATTCTGCAAACCTTTCGGGCCAGGGGAATGACCTGCATTTTTATTTCCCACAAACTCAAAGAAGTATTTCAAATCGCCGATCGTATTACCGTACTTCGGGACGGACACACGGTGGGTACTTTTGACAAAGGGGAAATTACAGAAGATAAACTTATATCCCTCATGGTAGGACGGCAGTTAACCCAGCGTTTCCCGGTGTCAAAGCGCAGGGCCGAAGACATCGCCCAAAACGAAGTGCTTTTGGAGGTGAAGAACTGGACAGTTTACGATCAGGAAGTAAGCGACAGAATAGCCCTGCGCGACATTACTTTTTCGCTCCGGAAAGGGGAGA
The DNA here is from genome assembly GCA_031264395.1 of Treponema sp. Classification (GTDB taxonomy): domain Bacteria; phylum Spirochaetota; class Spirochaetia; order Treponematales; family Breznakiellaceae; genus JAIROE01. Next base: position 3,384 of record JAISEB010000225.1, read on the forward strand.
TTCTGGGTATTTCCGGCCTTATGGGCGCGGGCAGAACGGAGCTGATGTTGAGTATTCTGGGGGTTTGGGGCCGAAAGGTTTCCGGGGAACTTAGGTTGTCCGGCGTTCCCGTTTCCACCCGGTCTCCCGGCGATGTCATCGGAGCGGGGATCGACTATCTTTCGGAAGATCGAAAAGGAAACGGGCTGGTACTTATACAGAATGTTAAGGATAATATGGCCCTACCGAGCCTCTACAGCAGGCTGAAAAACGGATTCATAGATCAGGATGAGGAACTTTCCGCGGTGGAACAGATGATCCGTTCCCTGCGGATTAAAACTCCTTCGGTAGAACAGCTGGTGCAAAATCTGAGTGGCGGGAATCAGCAAAAGGTTGCCCTGGGCAAGTGGCTCCTTACAAGCCCAAAGGTAATTATTCTTGATGAGCCTACCCGCGGAATAGACGTGGGCGCGAAATACGAAATATATACCATTATGCACAGTCTGGCGGACGCGGGGATCGGCATTGTTATGATTTCTTCCGAACTGCCGGAAATCCTGGGAATGAGCGATCGCGTACTGATAATGCACGAGGGCAAAATAACCGGCGAACTGCTTCGCGCCGAAGCAACCCAGGAAAAGATCATGACCTACGCTATAGGAGGAATATAACATGTCCGCAAATACAAACAACGCGCGTCCGCGGGAAACATTCGGCATGGCTCTGGCGAATGTGATAAGAAATAATATGCGTCAGTATACGATGATTGCCGCTCTTTTGGCGATCTGGATTATATTCTCGGTATTGACCGGCGGTTTATTTATATTGCCGAGGAACCTCTCCAACCTGTTTCTGCAAATGTGTACTATCGGCCTGCTTACGGGAGGTATGCTGCTGGTTATGGTGGCGGGACACATTGATCTGTCCGTAGGTTCTGTATGCGGCAGTTTGGGAGCGGTGGCCGCCTATTTTATGGCGCGGCAGAATTTCAGTCCTGCCGTCGCGATTCTCATTACCTTGATCTGCGGTTTGGCGGTTGGGTGCTGGCATGGGTTTTGGATCGCTTACCGGGGTGTGCCCGCCTTCATTGTTACCCTGGCCAGCCAGATTGCCTTTAAGGGCATTACCCTGGCCGTCACCCAGGGAAAAACCATCGGAGAATTTAAGCCCGGCTTTAAAGCCATAGGCCAGGGTTACCTTCCGGAGTTGTTTCTGGCCGGCGAGGCATATCACTCTACGACCATACTGCTCTGCGCCGCCGCCCTGGTGGTGTTCATTGTCTGGGAACTCCATGTCCGGAAAAAACGGATCCGTAACGGCTTTACGGTGCTCAGGCTGTCTCTGGAAATTCTTAAAATTCTCGTTGTTTCCGCGGCGATTGCCGGTGTGGGTTTTGTGCTTGCCAGTTACCGGGGCATTCCCTACGCTATTATGCTGTTGATAGTGGTGGTCGCGGTATTTACCGTTTTGACCACCCGTACCCCTTTTGGCCGTCATGTATACGCCATCGGGGGCAATTCGGAGGCCGCCAAACTTTCCGGGGTCAATATCAAAAAAACCCTGATGATCATATTTGTACTGATGGGCTTTCTTTGTTCGGTAGCTTCCGTGGTGTTCACCGCCCGGCTTAACGCGGCGACTCCGGCCGCCGGCAACCTCTTCGAACTGGATACCATTGCCGCCTGTATCATCGGCGGTACCAGTACTACCGGCGGCATCGGTACGGTATTCGGGGCAATTATCGGTGCTCTGGTTATGGCAAGCCTGGATAACGGCATGAGCCTTATGAATCTGCCCATCATGATTCAGTATATGATCAAGGGGATAATTCTGCTGCTGGCTGTTTGGGTGGATATTGCCAACAGGAAAAAGTAGCGTTTTGGCCGGTTCTGCGCCGGCCTGGGCCCGTTAAAGCTGAAAAACAACTCCGGCGATCCCCGCCGCGGCGATATACACGACGGGGTGTTTTTTGAATTTCCGGATCAGCGTGAACAGTACGATAAAAAGCAGGGTTTCCCGGAGACGCAGCGCCTCGTACCAGACCGGGGCGTTTCCGTTGTACAGCGAGAGCTTCCACACCCCGAAGCCCGCGGCGCCGATAAGGCCCGCCGCCGCCGGCCGAAGGCCGGAAAAAACAGCCTCTACGACGCGGCTTTCCTTAAAGCGGGCAAGCATACGGGCCACAATGATGATCACGACAATGGGGACGCTTACCAGACCCAGCGGGGCGATAACGGCTCCGGGGATGCCGGCGGCGGCAAAGCCCGACTGGGCGGCCATATTCACCCCCACGGCTCCCGGAGAGGACTGGGCTATGGCAAGAAAATCCCCGACTTTTTCCGGGCTAAGCCAATCGTAGCGGGCGGCCAGATCAAACAGAAAGGGCAGGGTCGCAAGCCCGCCGCCTATGCTGAAAAGGCCTATCTTGAAAAATTCGGCGTACAGGATAAAGAGGTTCATGATTT
>JAISEB010000241.1 GCA_031264395.1 Treponema sp.
TGGGTATTTGGGAATATGCCTCCACCAATCCCCTGTCGCAGGGAACTTTCCTTAACGCGGGCTTCGGTAATCCGGATGAAGCGGTAGAGATCTGGAAGCTTGGGGATCTTTAATCCCGCAGATCACGGTTCCATGAAGTATATAAAAGGAAGGAGGAAAAACATGAAAAATATGATGGTAAGGAAATGCGCCGTGCTGGCAGCCCTTCTTTGCGCCACGCTGCAATTTTCCGGCTGCAAATCAATCGCCAGATCAATCTCCAGAGAGTTGTCGGCGGGTAAATTCACCTATGGCGAGTCGGTTTCCCCGGAACAAAGCGCCCTGGTAGTGTTCACCGAAATGATCCGCGTGACAAGTTACAACGGGACCGATATTGACAGGAGGGTATGGTATCCCAAAGTAAAAACCCGGATAAACAAGGTTACGTTGCCGGCGGGGGCAACGTCGATTCATGTTGACTTACATTGCGATATCACCAGAGGTTATATCCTATACCGTATTAATCGAAATGATATGGAGCTGCGCTTTAAGCTTGAAGCCGGAAAAGAATATACCGTTTCCGTTTATTTGAAGAAAAAAGGGTTTCTGGGTCTCGAAGGTCTCGAATTCGGCGTGGGTATTTGGGAGTATGCCTCCACCAATCCCGGTAATCCGAAAAAAATGATAGAGAGCTGGAAGCTTGGGGATCTTTAATCCCGCGGATCACGGTATCTTGCGTAAAAACCTGAAGTATACAAAAGAAAGGAGTTGCCATGAAGTTCCGGTTTTGTGCGGTTTTGTTTTTTACCGGCGCCGTTCTTGGGTTTGGTCAGAGCGCCCTGCTGCGGGATTATGTGGGCCTCATCAACCAGACCTTTCACCCCGACATTGTCGCGTATATGAACAAGTTCAAGACGGAGTTTGGAAGAGACGGCGATGACGATGCGGCAAAGGGAATCGACGCCTTTCTTAAGGGCGGTTCCGGCTCCGGTTTTATTTATGTGGACACGGCGGGGAACAACTATATTCTTACCAACCACCACGTTATTACCCAGTCCTATACCCTCTCGGTTACCTTTGAAAAACAAGACGGGACCAAAACAAAATACGAAGGGCTCTCCATTCTGGCGGCCGATGAGGATATGGACATCGCCCTCCTTGCCTTTCCCGCCGGAGTACGGCCTTTTAAACAGGGGCTGGCCTTTTTGAACAGGGCTGTGGATGAGGGTGAAGATGTCTATTCCGCGGGTTTCCCCGGTCTGGGCGGAATTTCCCTGTGGCAGTTCGGCAGGGGCATGGTCTCCAACGCATCGGTACGGTTCCCCGTAGGGGAAGATACGGACAGGATGATGGGTCCCTATATACAGCATACCGCCCAGGTTGATCCGGGCAACTCCGGCGGCCCTCTGCTGGTTCCCCAAGAGGGGGCGCCCGCCGGATACGCGGTGGCGGGGATCAATACCCTGAGCGCCCGTTTCAGGCAGGCGGCGAATTACGCCATACCTCTTAGCCGGGTTCAGGAATTCATTAACGCCGCCTTGAGTACGGAAACGGTAAACGAATGGGAACGGCTGGATAAACGGCTGGCCTCTTTTATGGAAGGCCTTGGAGATTCCAAAGCGGTATACACCCATATCGCCCGGTACCTTTCCCGGGACTGTATCGCCCAAAACGCCGACTTTGCCATGTCCGAGGTATTAGCCAGAGCGCCCCTCCCGGTGGAAGAGGAAATTACCAATGCCTTCAATTACTATCCCGTGGACGGCATGCACTATGCCGTAGCCTGGGTTATAGAAAACAAACTGCGTTCCAAAAACAGCGCCATTTCCATACAGATGGAGGAAACCGTCGCACAGGCTAAAAATGAATACGCTGTTGTCTTTAGCATAAACGGTGAAAGGGTTAAAACCGAATGGATAAACGAGTACGGGAACTGGAAGCTCAATACCTTCGAAGGTATCCGGAAGCGGCCTGAAACGGTAAGGCCCGCAACCAGCAGCAGAAACAAAAAAGAAGGAAACGCGGATTTTAAACATGGCATGATCTCCGGCGGCTATACCCATATTATTGATCTTGGGCCGGCGGTCTATCTGGATTTTTCAGTGCCACTGGATTATGTGCTTCTCAGTCTTCATGCGGTCTACGGTTTTAAGGGGGTGGATAAAACGCTGTTATGGTTCCCTATCCCCCCTGATCCCGATTATTATCTGCGGGTAGAAATGATGGCCGGCTGGCACTATACCTTTGATCTGAACAAGGTTGGGCTTATGCCCTTTGCCCAAGCCGGGATTGGGTATGATACTACCGCGACGGTTCTGCATATAGGCCTTTCCGTCCGGGCCGGCTGTACGGTTACTTTTAAGGATCTTAAAGGCCTTTTCGCATCCAGTTCATATCAGTTTAATCTGCTCAACCGACAATTGGTCAGCGTAGGAATCGGTTACGGGTTTTAGGCATTACGGGTCCAGGAGCGCGGCCAGCTTCGCTTTCTCGCCGGGCGACAGTGCGCCGGGGAGAATGGCGGGCAGGGCGGGATCGGGCGGAAGGAGAAAACCGCCGTCAAGAAAACGGCGGAACAGGGCGGCGTAATCCCCGTTATGGCCGCAAGGCGCGGCCGTGAGGTAGATCCCCCGGCGGCGCCAGACGCCGTGAAGCGGCGGCGCGGCCCGTTTGCCCGCCATGGCGGCAAGATCGTATACGCCGCGGGCGGCAACGGCAAGAAGCGCCGGGGCGATAATATCCGGGGGGGGAAAGGCCCCCTCAAGGACGGGATCAAGGGCAAAAACCCCTATGCCGCAGGGCCAGGAAGGCCCGCCCGCTTCCGTTCCTCCGTACTGAGGGGGAATTACCGGAAGCACCGGGATCAGCGCTGGAATGTGTCCGGGAACAGCCAGGGGGGCGGCGGGATCGGTAAAAGGACGCCAAAGCGAAACGGCCGCTTCTCCGCCCGGCGTCTCCCCGGCGGCTGGGTCGGGCAAGCGGGCAGCGTCAAAACCCGCCGCCTTTAGTATGCCGCCGAGGGAAGATCCGGGCCCGTATACCCGGAAGATCCTGCCGGGAAACAGCAGGGACAGGGCTTTGAGGAAACGTTTTTGGAGGGGATGGGAGAACGGAACAAAGAGCCGCCTGTCCGCCGCGTTTTTAAGTTCACGGAGAACCGAAGGCGGCGTGTGGCCCAAAACGGCCGCCCCCCCCGCCTGCCAGAGATCAGTGAGCCGCCCGGCCTGAGTGTACAGGTGAAAATCCCGCGCCCGCAGCACGGGGGGGACAAGGGAAAGCAGCGCGCCGGGAGTTTCGTGTCCGGGAGCTTCGTGAAGGGGCGGATTCAACTGTCCCTGCCTATTTTAGTATATTGCCGGCTCTGGAAGCGGCTCAGGAAGCGTGTTTCGGCGCCGGTGTCAAAGCGCACCCGGATTACGGGCCCGTCTTCTTCCTCCTGTATGGCGATGACCGCGCCGTACCCGTGATCGTCATGAAAGACCCTGTCCCCGGTACGCCAGCGGCCGTCCGAGGAGGATTTCCCGCCCCGGGGGGAAAACGCGTCCGGACGGTCAGGCGGGCTTCCGGCCTTCTTCGGCCCGGTAAAGCCATAGGGGACGCCGCCTATGACGCGCAGCCCTTCCCTGTCCACTTCCTGCAAAAAAAGGCTCGGCTCCGAAGGCGCGGTACGCCCGAATACGCGGCGCACCGCGCAGGAAGTAAGGTACAGTTCATCCATGGCCCTGGTTGCGCCCACATAGAAAAGCCGCCGTTCCTCCTCAAGATCCTCGCCGGTTTTGTCGGTTCTGGGGAAAATTCCCTGCTCAAGTCCCGTCATGATTACCCGGCGGAATTCAAGACCTTTGGTATTGTGAAAGGTGATGAGGGTCACCGCGTCGGAGCTGTTTTGGGAGCTGTCCTCGATGGAACGGTCAAGTTCTATATGCTCAAGGAATTCCAGAAGGCCTTCCGCGGTGGGCTTGTACAGGCTTGCCGCGTTCGCCAGTTCCTGCAAGTTGAAAACACGCAGGTTTCCCGCGATTTCGTCATGTTCCTCATGATACGCCGCTATGCCGGAATTTTCCGCCAGCATAACCACCAGCGCCGAAAGCCCTTCCCCAGCCCTAAGGGAGGTTTTTCTTTTTGACTGTTCTTTTTTTGACTGCTTTGACTGCCCTTGTGTTGATTGCCCTTTCCGTGATAAATCCTTCTTTGATTGAACCTGCATTGGTTGAACCTTCCCCCCGCCCGCGCCCTTTTCAGCCTCTTCGTCCCCGGTTGTTTCAAGGAGGGAACGGCCCTCCTCAATTACCGCGAGGAACGTTTCGATGCCGGCCCTTGCCCTTGCGGAAACGCTGTCGATGTTTCTTGCGGCGGCGGCGAGGCTGTACGCGCCCGTATTGTCCCCGGCGGCGTCGACGATCCTGTCGACGGTAACAGGCCCCACGCCGCGGGCGGGCTTGTTTATCATGCGCCTGAAGGCGACTTCGTCACGGGGGTTGGCCAGAAAGGAAAGCAGTGCCAGCACATCTTTTATCTCTTCCCGTTCATAAAACTTGAGGGAGCCGACGACACGGTACGGGATGCCCCGGCGGAGAAATTCGGTCTCGAAAGAAAGGGACTGGGCGTTGGTCCGGTAGAGCACCGCCCAGTCCGCCCACGAGTTTCCCGCCTTGACCGAATTGGAGACGAGCGACGCGCAGTAAGCCGCCTCTTCGTCCTGATTGGGCAGAAAGGCCAGAACCGGCAGTTTTCCCCCGCCGCGTTCGGCCCTGAGGGTTTTTCCCAGCCTGCCCTTGTTGTGATCCACCACCGAAGACGCGGTTCTCAAGATCTGCCCTGTAGAGCGGTAATTCCGCTCCAGCCTGATGATTTCGGTCCCGGAAAAACGATCGGGGAATTCCAGAATGTTCCGCACTTCGGCCCCCCGGAAGCGGTAAATGGACTGGTCGTCATCTCCCACAACGCAGAGGTAATTTTCAGGACTGTACAATTCACGCAGCAGTTCGAACTGGGCCGAATTGGCGTCCTGGTATTCATCTACCATGATAACCCGGAAACGCTCGCGGAACCGGGACGCCGTTTCGGGATGGTTCCGCAGGATTTCGACAGGCTTTTTGATAAGATCGCCGAAATCAACATTGCCTGTCTTTGCCAGCCTTTCCTCGTACAGCGTGTAGACGCGGCGGAACTGTTTGGAGGAATCTACAAGATCAAGTTCAGCGTCGGAGGGCGAAAGGAAAAGATCCTTGGCCCGCGAAATTTTGAAGGCGGCTCCGCGCACGTCGGCCCTTGCGGCGTCTTCCATGACGGAACCGAGCAGGGAAACAACGTCGTCGTCGTCATAAATTACAAAGCCGGAATCGAGCCCCGCGAGGTTTCCGTTCCGCCTTAAAAACCACGCGCCGAAGGAGTGGAAGGTCCTGAGCATGGCGCCGGAGGCCCGTTCGTCAATGCGCCGGGCCCGTTCCGCCATTTCGCGGGCCGCCTTGTTGGTAAAAGTGACCGCCAGAATGGAACGGGGATCGGCGCCGCATTCCCCGATCAGCCATGCTATTTTTGTGGTGATTACCCGCGTCTTTCCCGATCCCGCCCCGGCAAGGATAAGGAGCGGTTTTCCGGTATGCCGCACCGCCTTTTGCTGTTCGGGGTTGAGGCGCTCAAGAGAGGACGCGATGCCCCCGGCGTCATCCATACCGGCCATGTCAGCCGGCGTTACCGGTGTTGCCGATGTTATCGGCGTTAATCGAACCGATTACCGCCTCAACTTTTTCCGGCGTCAGATCCGGGCTCAGCATGGATATTGAACGGAGGGGCATTTCCATTACCATCTTTTCCATCATGAGGCGCAGTCCCGGATCGCCTCCCGCCTGCGCGGCAGCGGCAGCGCGGAAATTTTCGGCCATCTGCCTGCCTGTTTCCGTATCCTTGATGTCCTCGAGGCTATCGTTAACGGTGAAGGGTTCGCCGGGTTTCCTTTCGGCGGGAGGAAGGGGCCTTCCCAGAAGCGCTTCGAAGGCCGCGCCGCTTACGGCGAATTCCCCTTTTCCCTGAGAAAAATAGTCCGCCGCCTTTTCCCTGAGGGGCGCAAGCGCTTTTTCAAGGCCGTCCCCTTCAACCTCAATGTCCGCCCCCAGGCATGTGCCGGCGCTGCCCGAACAGGCAAACACCGTATAGGTCCCGCCTTCCAGCGCCCAGCGCGCGTGCGGCGCGTTGTAATAGGCAAAGCTCCGTTCATCGAGCGTTACGTTCACCGTCGCGCTTTCGCCGGGTTTAAGGGAAACCTTTACGAATTCCTTTAGTTCCCTGGGGGCCCTGAGTATGGCGGAAGACTTTGCCGCGACATAGAACTGTACCGTTTCGGCGCCTTCCCTGTTTCCGGTATTCTTCACGGTAACTCCGGCCCGCAGCGCGCCGCCTTTTTTGAAGGAAGCTCCCTCCAGTTCCAGGCGGGAATATTCGAAAGACGTATAGGAAAGCCCGTAACCAAAAGGATAGGCCGTATCCTTGGCCGCGGCGTCATAATGGCGGTAACCGACAAAGATGCTTTCGCGGTATTCGGCGGTCTTTCCCTTTCCCGGATAGTAACGGTAAGGCGGGGTGTCCTCAAGGGAAAGCGGCCAGGTTTCGGCAAGCCTGCCTTCGGGATTGGCCGCCCCGGAGAGAAGATCCGCGGCCGCGGCGCCCGACGCCTGTCCGCCCAGATACATGAGGAGTATTCCCTTTACCTTGTCCGCCCAGGGAAGAAGGACGGGCGCGCCCAGATGGAGCACTACCGCCGTGTTGGGATTCGCCGCCGCGACGGCTTCTATCAATTTGTTGTGGCTTTCGGGCATGTCAAGGGAAGAGCGGTCAAAACCTTCGCTTTCGTATTCATCGGGAAGTCCCGCGAAGACGATGGCCGCGTCTTTTTTTGCGGCAAGAGAGGCGGCCTTTTCTATGAGGGCGGTCATGTCCGCTCCGGCGGCCGCCTCGTAACCCGGCTCGTACTCCGCCTCGAACCCCGCCGCGCGGAGCGCGTCAAAAGCGCCTTCAAGCCGCGTGGGGTTTATTTTGCTGCTCCCCGCGCCCTGATAGCGGGGAACTTTGGCGAAGGCGCCTATAACCGCGATGCTTTTCCCCGGGGCAATGGGCAGCATTCCTTCGTTTTTAAGGAGCACCGCCGATTTAGCCGCCGCCTTCCGCGCAAGCGCGTGATGGGCCGCCATGTCACAGGAAGCTCCCTTGTGCCGTTCGAGGTTTTTTTGCGAGGCGAGGATCAGTTCGATGATCCGCAGCACAACGGGATCAAGTTCCCCTTCACTTAAAACACCGCTTTTGAGGGCCTTGAGGATCTTCATGTCGTTGTATCCGCCTGAACCGGGCATTTCCAGATCCAGAGAAGCCTTGACGGCGTCAACGCGGTCGTCCATGGCGCCCCAGTCCGTCATTACAAGTCCTCTGAAGCCCCATTCATCGCGCAGAATACCGGAGAGGAGTCTTTTGTTTTCACACGCGTAGGTTCCGTTGAGCCGGTTATAGGAACACATCACCGTCCAGGGCCCGGATTTTTTCACGGCCCGCTCAAATCCGGCAAGATAGATTTCCCGCAGGGCCCGTTCGTCAACCACGGAATCGCTTGTCATGCGGCGCGTTTCCTGATTGTTGGCGGCGTAATGTTTGAGGCTTGTCCCCACGCCCTTTTGCTGAATGCCTTTTATCAGAGCCGCCGCCATTTCACCAGTAAGGAAAGGATCTTCGCTGAAATACTCGAAGTTGCGGCCGCAGAGGGGGCTGCGCTTGATGTTCGCCCCCGGCCCAAGAATGACGGAAACCCGTTCGGCAAGGCATTCCTCGGCAATGGCCCCGCCAACTTCCACGAGCAGATCGCGGTCGAAGCTGCACGCCATGGCGGAGGCCACGGGAAAGCACGTCGCCGGAACGCTGTCGCCTATCCCCAGATGATCGCTTTTCCCCGCCTGTTTGCGGAGGCCGTGGGGACCGTCCGTTACCATAATTGAAGAAAGCCCAAGGCGCGTAACGCTCTTCAGGTTCCAGAAATCCAGCCCGGAACAAAGCGAGGCTTTTTCTTCGGGCGTCAATTCAGCGAGTATTTCCCCGGACGTCATATTTTCTCCCTGTTTTTCACGATTACACCGAAACTTCCGGACTTGCCCCGGAGGCGGCCGCCGTGAGGCGCGCCTCCCGGTATAAGACTATATTCTGCCCTTCCCTTTGTCAAATACGCCGCCGGCCTATACCGGCTCAGTATTCGCGGGGCACCGCGAAGTCCCGCGTAAAAATCCGGCAAGGGTTCCGGTGTTTACTTTTTTCAGCGTCACAATTCCCGTTAAGGCGGGATGGTTTGAAGAAGAAATTTACCGCGAGGTCGAAGAAGTCGAAAAAGTTGAAGAAAAAGAAAAAACCACGACGAACTTCTGGTTCGCCTTCACGGACAGGACGGACTTTTTAGTTTCAAATTTATAGTTTGTCCCTGCAGGCGCGCGTTCCCGTATTCCCTGAAACTCCTGGTTGTGGTAAAATGTTTTTCAGGAGTAATACGATGAAAACCCCCATTGATTTTAACGGCTTTATTCAGATTGCCGTTATTGTAAGGGATATTGAAAAGGCGGCCCGCGCCTGGGCGGAGCTTTTTAATGTACCGGTACCGGAAATCACGGTTGATGAAAAGCGTCCCCGTTCGAATATCACTTACCGGGGTAAAGAGTCGGACTATGGCCTGAAACTTGCGGTGATCAACGCTAAAGATCGCGGCTTTGTTATCGAACTCCATGAGCCGGGGGAAGGGGACAGCACCTTTAAGGAATTCCTTGACAAACATGGGCAGGGGGTTCACCATCTGGGATTTCAGGCGGGTGAACGGCGGGATGCGGTTGTTGCGGAACTGGAGGAAAAAGGGTACGAAATGCGTACCATTGGCTACTACCCCGGAAGCAGCTGGACTATTGTGGATTCCGAAGATTCTCTCGGGGTTAATTTGAATATCAAGCCCAAGGCATAGGAGAAATACCATGATTACACAGCCGCTTCATGACAACTGGAAAATGAGGAAGATCCCCGACAGGGAATATCTTCCCGCGAAGGTTCCCGGGTCCGTTTACAGCGATCTGCTTGCGAA
>JAISEB010000353.1 GCA_031264395.1 Treponema sp.
CTCTGGCTTCCGCAGGGAGGGGAAGGCGAGTCCTTTTCATCAGATTCCGCCCCGGCCGAACCCATACCCGTCTCCCACCCGCGCGTTGACGAGCTTATCCTTACGCGCCGCAAGGGCTCTTGGCGCATCTCGGACATCGTTCGCATCGGGGAGTAGACCCTTTCGGCACGAATAATCCCCTTCCGGCAAAATCCCGCAATCCCGCTTCGCGCCCGTTTTACAATGCGCGGTGCGGCGCAAAAAAACCCCCGCTTCCGCGGGGGCTTTGCTTTTCATAACGGAGCTTGTTCCAAAAACCGGTTGGTGCGAACCTTCCGTTCGATGAAACAAGCTCAAGGTCCGTTAAACTTCGCGGAGCCCTCCGCCGCTTCTGCCGCGGCCGCTTCCGGGCTTGCGGCCCCGTTTTCCGCCGCCTGATTTGACGGCTACGCCGGCCTTTCTGCCCCGTTTGGGAGCGGCTATGGCCTTGGGCTTCGCGGCATCGGATACGCTTGCGGCTTCCCCGCCCGAGTTAATCAGATCCAGATACGCGCTGCCCGAAGAAGCCGGCCGGGAAGACGAGTCCTCTTCCGCGCCCGCGAAAGACTGGTTGATGTCTTCCCGCACCGTCGAACGCCTGCGGCTGAACGAAGCGAACGCGGCGTCCTGGAACCCCTTGGACACGCCGTGAAGAAATTCATTAAGGACGTTGGCCATGGCGTTGAGGGTGGTCTTCTTCCGTTTAATGGAAGTAATGTCAACGTCAAGGAACAGGCCCGGCTGTACATGATAGGGATTAATCATGTAATCGAATTTGTAGTATTCCCTTTCAAGGAACTTGAGCCTTTCTTCAAGCACCCGCCGTTCAATGGGATACTGATAATCGTACATTGCCTTCATCTTGTTCCGCATGATGACAATACGCTGGCGGATCTTGTCTTTTTCGTACAAATAGGTGCGGTTAAGCCGTTCGACTTCGGTTTCGGCAGGTTTGACAAAGGAAATTTCGTCCCATACCTTGTCTATGTCCTCGTACACCGGTTCGCCGGTCTTTTCCTTGGTCTTGCCTATACGGCCCTTCTTCTTTTTGGCCAGATCGTTAAAATCGCTCACCGAGAACGAGGATTTCGTGTCTTCGTAGATAACAAACAGCAGATCCCAGATATGCTGAATTTCGGTCTCGAAACTCTTCATCTGCACGTCATAGGCCTTGCGTTCCTCAATAAGCTGGGCGTTGTCCAGATAGCGCAGCTTTACCTGATACCGTTCGTCGGGGAGGTTCTCCGTATCGGTATCCTCATATTCCCGCAGCACCAGTTCGCGGGCATTTTTGAGGTTTTCGATATACTGATACCCCATACGGGAGGTGTCGAGGATGGACGTGATGGAATTGATCGCCGTATTGAACCCGCGGTTTCTGATGTTTTCGATGTCGATAAGTTTTTTGAGGTTTTCCCGGATGTTCATGGCGTCAAAGGAATCGGGATCTATTTCGGCCCGGAGATCAACGAGGCGGTCCATGATGGACTTGGCAATAAGCTTGTAACGCCTTGATTTGGGATCGTCCTTGTTATCGTCGGTGTAGCTTTCCACCCTGCCTATCTTGCTGAAGAGGATTTCACTGTCGGAAAGCTCCTCAAGCCCCTGATCGATGCGATCGTCCTTGAGTTTTTCGATTTCCTTGTCCATTTCGTCGATGAGGTGTTTGGAAAGAAGATCCTTGATAAGGTACTCAACGGTAACCTGATAGTGGAAAATGGGGCTGATAAGCTCCGAATCCAGAATGTTGACCGAAAGTTTGACATCGGTAACGGTCTTGGGCTTGTTGATATTGTCCTTGAAGGCGCATTTGACGATGGAATAGGCGTTTTCGCCCCGGATAAAGGCGCCGGTATCGGTCTTCTGGCGGAGTATGCTGTTGGTAAGGGACTCCAGTTCGTTGACCCCGCGCTGTATGTGCCCCTGCAGATGGCCGTACATGTTGACCATGGATTTTTCGATTTCGCCGGTGTTGAACTTGTCGGCGCCGCCCACCGCGTCCAGGAGGTCCGCCACTTCTTTGGGGGTGTACCGGGCAAGAACCTTGGTTTCTTCCCCGTCGATGAAATTCCTGACCTTTTTGACCATTTCATCTTCGGAAGTAACCATGTACCGGTTGAACATGTTCTGGTAGTTCTGGTTGAAGTAGTTGTAGAGCTTCTCTTTGAGACCGCCCATGACATCCAGACGTTCCAGCACGTCCTTGGGAAGCCGCGCCGTAAGATGATGAATTATCTTGTTGGTCTCTTCTTCCAAAAGCTGGTTAACTTCTTTTTGCTGATCCCGGTACTCCTGGGCCAATGAATTCCGCGACCCGACCGCACTGGGTTTTTCCGGATGAAATACATTCGGACTTTTTGGTAAATCCATTGCTGCCATATTTGACTCCTTTGATAATTTATTCTATTCCAAACTCTTTTTAGACTTAGAATAGAGGCTCTTTCAAAACAGAGCGCTGTTCTGAAATCGGCTCAATATCCATCATTTTAGCGTAATATAGTATAAAAGTCAACGGCGGGATACGATTTTATGTTCTTTTTGTCACCGCACCCGGTTTCAAACAAAAAAACCCCCCGCCGGCCTGTTCGAGGTCCGGCCTACAGCGAACCTTCCACCCAGCGGTTAATAAGATAGCGTGAAACGGAGCCGAAACCGGGAATAAGGGGAAGGGAATCACGGCTGAACCACCCGGCGTCGCTTATTTCCCTGCCGTCCGGCCTGATTTCGCCCCCCGCGTGACGGCAGACGAACCCCAGCATAAGGGAATTGGGGAAAGGCCAGGGCTGGGAGGCTATATACCGTATGCCCGAAACCGTGAGGTTCACTTCTTCCAGAATTTCCCGTTCAACGGCGCCTTCAAGGCTTTCGCCCGCCTCGGCAAAACCGGCGACAAGACTGTACATGCCGTCGGCGAATTTGTTGTTGTGCGCCAAAAGGGCCTTGCCTTCGCCGTTTATGACAATCGTGATCACCGCGGGGGAAATTCGGGGGTATTCCCGCCTTCCGCAGGCCGGACAAAGCCGGGCAAGTTCGTCCGGGGCGTCGGTATTCGCCGTTCCGCAGCTTCCGCAAAACCGGGACTCGGCGCGCCACTGGACAATGTGAAAAGCCCTGAGCACGGGCCCCGCCGCCGCGGGATCGTACATGATGGTGCCGGCCGAAACCCGGGAAAGCCATTGCCGCAGGGGAAAGGCCTTCCATCCCGGGGGAAGAGGTTCTTCCGGGGGAATATACGCGGCCGTCATGGGATCTTCCGGGGTACCGGCGGTAAAAAAAACGGCCGAATCGAAGGTTTTTTGTATGATTTCGGGGGCCGGGCCCCGGAACCGGAGGGGCTCCTCTCCTTCTTCGGGCATTACAAGGGAATCATCCTGAAAAAGAAAAGTCTCCAATGCGCGTTCCTCCCCGCCCATAATAAACCTTCCGTTTCTTAATTGAAAGAGGCGGCGCGGGAAGCTATAGTAAAAGAAGGAGGCATGACCGCTTGAGTATCGAAAGTTATCTTGAAACCCTGCCGTTCAGCGAAATCGCCAAATATCCGGGAGGACGCCCGAAAAACGCCCTTCCCTTTACCGGCTATCCGCGGCAGCACCCTTCGGAAAAAAACAAGCTGATCCTCATCAACGATCCGCTGGGCTCCGATCTGACCCTGCTGGAATTCAGGATTGAAGACGTTCTTTTTGTTGAAGAAATCCATTCGGCGGTAACGGAATCGGGCGAAGGGGTGCCTTTGGCGAAACTCTGGGTACGCAAGGGCGCCCACGGAGTCATTCTGGAACCCTTTGAGGTGAATGATCCGGTGGAATTCGCCAATAAATCACAGGCGGTAAGGAAGCGTTTCGCCCGCAAACAGGCGGCCGCGGAAAAGTGAGCCCTCCGGGAAACGGGCTTTATCCGCGCGGCGGCCGGGACGGAATGCCCGCGGAGGGACGTTTCTTTTCGGCCTGCGGGAAGGCGATCCGCTGTGAGCTCTGTCCCCGGTTCTGTGTCATCCGGCCCGGGGAAAGGGGGGCCTGCGGGGTCAGGGAAAACCGGAAGGAGCCCCCGGAAAACGGCGGAAAAACGGCCGGAGAGGAGGGACTTTCCCTTCCCTTTTATGGCTATATAACCGCCATGGCGGAAGACCCCATCGAGAAAAAGCCCCTGTACCATTTCCGGCCCGGATCGCGGATACTTTCTTTTGGATTCGCGGGCTGCAACCTTCACTGCCCCTTCTGCCAGAATTGGCATATTTCCCGCATTGAGGGGACGGTTCCCGGCCGCTACCTGCCGCCCGGGCGCGCGGCGGAAGCGGCGGCGGAATGCGGGGGCCTTGCCGCCTACACCTATTCGGAGCCGCTCGTACACGCCGAGTACCTCATCGACTGCATGAAGGCGGCAAGGGA
>JAISEB010000053.1 GCA_031264395.1 Treponema sp.
GCTGAACTGTTCGGCCTTGATAAAAAAACTGACGGTTTCATATTCCGAAAGGGGAAGGGAAGGAACGCGGCCGTCCGCGCCCGCGGTCATGCCGGAGCCGAGATCCAGCTCCAGTTTCAGCACCCGCTGGCGGCTTCCTTCAGGGTGAAGCTTCCCCATTATTTCATTGTATTTATCCTCAAGCCTCCCTGTTCCTGTTTCCAGCCATTCGGCGGCGACGGCAACCAGGCTGGAAGCGGGAAGGAGGGACCCGGCGCTTTCGGCGACGGGCCGCCAGGACGCCCCCCGCACAATGGGAGGGGCGAGCAGAACGCGGCCCGGCATGGCGGCCGTTCCGCTGTAGGTAACATAGAGCCGCATGTGATCTGCGCCCCGCAGTTTCTGGCGGTCGCTGTCGGTAAGCCTGTACGGCACGATACGCGCGTTCTCGTCGAATACGGAGGACGCCGTAAAGAGGGGGATGGTGACGATGAGGTTGTCGTTTTCGGCGATCCCGTAGTCCTTTCCCGAAAGGGAACCGAATTGAAGGAAAACTTCTATCTGGCCCGCGGCGGGAAGTGAAGAGAAACCCTGGAAACGGAAGGGGATTTCAATCTCGCCTCCCCGTTCCAGAATTTCACTTTCGCTTCCCAGGGGAACCTCGAAACCGGCCCAGGTCTTGCTGCTGTCAAGGGTAAATTCCGCGGCCAGCACCTGCGCCTGGGAGCCGAATTGCGAGTCGAGCGCGGGATAGGGGCCCTCCCTGCCCGCGACAACGGAGGAGCCGGCCCAGGTAATCTGCATGAGGTTGCCCAGGATGGATCTGTCGTAGTAGTTGCGGTAGACAAGGGGCGCCCTGTTATCAAGGGAAAACGCGGAAGGCGGCCAGGCGTTAAAGGAAGTCTCAGAGGGCATGTACAGGACGATTTCGTTTCCTTCCATTCCCGCGATCCGGTACATCCCCGTCGTGTCGGGCTGCTCAAAGGAAAATCCCGCGGTTATTCTTGATTTGAGCCTGTCGTAGTTCCAGTTTGACGCCGCCGAAATTCCCACGGTTCCCGGGCTTGACGCCCCCTCTTCGGAATACGATTCCCCGCTGAGGTTCCACCTGAGCCCGACGGCAAGTTCCGAACTCCAGGCACGGCCGGGATCGTACACCATGCCCACCCCCGCGGCTATGCTGCCGTGCCGCCGTTCGTTGCTCCGTTTCAGGTAGCTGATCCGTATGACTTCGTTGTGAAGCGGGGGATTTCCAAGCGTCACCGTCCCGCTTGATTCGTCATAGCTGAAGGCCGTATCGGGAAGGCCGCTCCTGTAGACCTGCACCGATCCCGGCACCACGTCGGTTCCCAGCGCGAAGGAGCCTGAGCCTGAACTGCCGTAACTGGTAAAGCGCACGCCCAGGTCCCCGTTAAAATGATAAGAGCCGGGAAGGTAGATTTCGGGGTACAGGTTTGCCATAGGCCAGCGGGTTCCCGCTTCCCGCCCGCCCCGGACCGGGCCCGCAAGTTCGTAAAGCCCCCGCCGCGTCTCCTGCGAGGCGTACAGGGGAACGTCCGCGCTTATGGCGTTTTCCTCCACGGATACGATGTCGTAACCCGGAACGCGTTCCTTGTTTGAAAGCCGCACCAGGCTTGCCCCCGTTGACGAACTGGAAGGCGCCTGGTACCGGCTCTGCCGTTCAAAAGGGGAGAAGGTTCCCCTTTCGTAGATCACAAGGGCGGTAACGCCGTTGTTGAGCGTGACGGTTCCCGGCCTCCCCGCCGGGGGAGAGGCGGAATCCCCCGGCTGCGGGTAATCTTCAAGATTGGCCCCCGCGCCGAACCACCTCTGCGCCTCCCCAAGAAAACCGCTTGACGCCGGGGTGGCGTAGTTCCCCATGGAGATCCCCCAGGGCGCGGAATTCCCGCCCTTCGTATACGCCGCGGCGACCATGCCGGCCGGGCTTATGCCAAGTTCGACAACCCCCTGCGAAGCCCCGGCGGCATACTCGGTCGAAAGGGCGCGCCGCCAGCGGCGGTTGTTCTGGTCCCGCAGTTCCCCGTTGACATCTTCAACGTACACAGTGGGAGGAACGTCGAGGTTGTCGTCGGGGAGCACAAAGAACCTGCCGTGGACGGGGCTTTCAAGGCCGACATAGCTGTAGGTCCGCTCGCGGTCCCCCACAAAGATACGCTCCTCCCTGGCGGCGGCGTCATAGCGGAACAGGCTGTGGACCGTAAAATCACCCGCGCCGAAGCGTCCGTAAATGCCAAAGGAATTGGGCGAATTGCCCCCCAGATCCATGTAGGGAAAAGCGGGAAAATCAAGGCCGGTGTTGCCTATCCCAACATATTGAACCGCTTCCCCGGGACGGCCCTGATAACCTGCCCGGTAGGTATTCATGCTGTAGTCGTCCAGAAAATTCGCCTCGACGAACCAGCGGTTCCTTACCCAGAGCGAAAGGGTCAGATCGGCTTCCTGTTCGAAAAGAAAAGGTGAATCCGTGGAAAGCGCCGTTCCCAGGCTGCTGCGGGTAAAGCCCAGATTTCCCGAAAGAGTGCCTTTCCAGAAACCGGATACCAAAAGATCCACCTCGGAATTTCCCAGCGTGATGGAGGCAAGTTCGGTGCTTGCCTCGCGGGTAATGTTTTCCCTGAGACTTTCCACGTCAAGATTGCCGGGCGGCTCTTCCGCCCGCGCCGTTTCGCCGTCTCCCGTAGCCTGTGCTTCCGCGGACTGCGCCCCTTCGGTTTGTCCGGCGCTCCCGGCCTCCCGCGCGGCCTCCTCTTCCGCCTCCTGTGCCGCCAAAGGAAGGGCCAGAAACACAGTGAGGAATACACATGGAAGAACGCCCTTGAAATTCATACCCGGATACAGTATAGTGGACCGGAGTTATGATTGTCTCCATGATTCAGATGATTTTTGAAATACCGGACGCGGATACCATAAAGGAAAAACGCCGTATTATCAGATCGGTCAGGGACAAATTGCAGAGGAAGTTCCGCATGAGCGCCGCCGAGGTGGATCTGCAGGATTCGCTCCGCTTCGCCCAGATTGGAGGAGCGCTGGTGTCGAATTCCCGTACCTTCGGCGAATCGGTGATGCAGAAAGCCTTTGAAATGATAGAACGGGACGTGCCGGTGCGCATTCAGGATATACACATATATTCCGAGGAATTTTAATCCGGCCCGGACGCCGGGAGTTTGCATGATTTACATGAAAGTACGAAAGATTTTTTCCGTTACCGCGCTGTTCTTGTCCCTGCTTTTTGTCTCCTGCTTCGGCTTTGACGCGGAGATCGAAATAAGGGAAAACGGCGCCGTCCTTAACCTTGAATACCGCGTTTCTTCCCGGCTGGAGGAAACCGGAAAACTCGACGGGAATGAGCAATGGCCCATGCTTCCCGCGGGAAGGCGGGACTTTGAGCGTACCGCCGCGAGGCTTAAAGGGACTCGCCTGAAATCCTTCTCCTCAAAAATCACGGGGAACGATCTTGTTACCCGCGTATCGCTCGAATTTGACAGTATGGAGACGCTCGTTTCGTTCCTTGACGCCGCGGGAGAAGACGTGTCGTATACGGCGGCCAACGGAAAGAACGTTCTTTCCATGACGCTCCTCAGGGCCGGCGGCGCGCCCCGGGGCGGGGAGGAGCGTTCCTTTATCACGGCGGCCTTCGAGGGCTACGCCGCCGCCATAAGCCTTAAAAGCCCCGGCGCGGCCGTTGTTCCCGCAGACGGCGGGGGGAAGAGGATAGACATCCCCGGCGCTTCCGTTACAGGCGGCGCCTTCTCCGTGCCCATGGGAGACCTCCTTTCCTTCGATAGTCCTGTTACGCTGGAATTCACCTGGTAAATATTGGACAATGCCCGCTGACAAATCATCCTTTCCGGGTGTATACTAAAGGCATGACATTCCGCGCGGCGCGTTTTTTTTCCCCGCCGGGGGGGCCCTTTCTTTTCCTCTTTTTCGCACAGGCTTTTCTCGCGGTTTTTGCCTCCTGTTCGCGTTCGGCGCCTGAAATACGTTTCGGTTTTATAGAGCTGGTGTATTATCAGGATACGGGGGAAGGGGGAAACCGGGGCGGGCGGCCGTTTGAGCGGTATTCGTTTTTTGTCATTCCCGAACACGACGACGGCGTTGAGGATCTTTCGGAACTGTATCTGTACCACGACCGGGAGGGGCTCCGCTGGAAAATATCGAGCGGCGACTGGGTCCAGTACGAGGAGAACGGAAAGACCTGGATAGGAAGCCGCGCCATAGCCATGAACGGGAACGAAAACCTTCCCCGCGGAATGTACCGGGCGGAACTGTTCAGCAAGGGGGGGGAACATTCGGAGCGGACCTTTACCTTCGACGCCCCGGAGGAACCCTATCCTTTTCCCTCTTTTTTCGCGGGCGGCGGCGAGTACCGGATCGATTCACAGTACCCGGTGAACCGTCTTGTCCTGTACGACGGCGAAGGCGGTTATGTGAACACCATGGTCCCCGGGGAACGTTCCGGGCCGCTTCTTTCGCTTGACCTGCCCGCCGGCGTGCGTTCCGCCGCGCTCTGGGCGGAAGATCCCGAATACCGTACGTCCGCCTTTACCGCCGTAGTTCCGGTTAGATGAGGCCGCGGAGTTTTGTCCTCCGTTCCGGCCGCATGAGCGCCGCCCAGAAACGGAGCTACCGGGCCCTTTATTCCCGCTGGTGCATTCCCTTCGGGAACGGGGCGCTTGACTTTGAAAAGATCTTCGGCAACAGGAACCCGGTAACCGCCGAAATAGGATTCGGCATGGGGGAAAGCACCGCGCTTGCCGCGTCGGAAAATCCCGGCGTGAATTATGTGGGCGTGGAGGTTTACAAGGCCGGAATCGGGAAGCTCCTGTGGGAAATAGACAGAAGAGGGCTTGCGAACATACGGATCATCGAACACGACGCGGCGGAGGTTGTTGAACACATGATAGGGGCGGCCTCCCTTGACGCGTTTCACATCTTCTTCCCCGATCCCTGGCCCAAGAAACGCCACCACAAGAGGCGGCTTCTTGCCCTGCCCTTTACCGGCCTCCTTGCCGCCGGGCTGAAAAGCGGCGGCTATATTTCCTTCGCGACCGACTGGGAAGACTACGCGGTATGGGCGCTTGGGGAACTTTCCCGGACGGCCGGACTGGTGAATCCTTACGGGGAAGGTTTTGCCCCGCGGCCCGCATGGCGGCCGGAAACAAAATTCGAACGGAAGGGAATTGCCAAAGGCAGGCAAATCAGGGAATTATATTTCATACGTTCCTGAATGCGGGAGTGCGGTGTGGAAAAAAAGAACGCCGGGCGGGTTGCCGCCCTGGAACGGCTGATAGAGGCTTATCAGAAATCCTATTACGGCGGCGAGGCGGAAATTTCCGACGCCGAATTCGACCTCCTCTGGGACGAACTTGCGTCCCTTGCCCCCGAAAGCCCCGTGCTCAAAAAAGTCGGGTCGGACGCCCTTTCCACGGAAGACGGCTTTCCCAAGGCAAGGCACATCATTCCCATGGGAAGCCAGGACAAGGCGGCGAACCCCGGCGATTTTTTGGCCTGGGTAAAAAAAATGAACGGGGGGGAAGCCCCGAAAACCTTCCTTGTCCAGTACAAGCTCGACGGGGCAAGTCTTGAACTCCAGTACGAAAAGGGAACGCTCAGAAGGGCCGTTACACGGGGAGACGGGATCACCGGGGACGAGATAACCGCCAACGCCAGGCGCATGGGAGGGGTGCCGGCAAAGCTGGATCTTCCGTTTTCAGGCGGCGTGCGGGGCGAAGTGGTAATGACCCGCAAAACATGGAAAGAGAAATACGCCGGCAAGGCGAACTGCCGCAACGCCGCCAACGGCATCATGAGGCGCAAAGACGGGGAGGGCTGCGAGGATCTCCGCGTCATCGTCTATGACGCCGCCGCCTCCGGGGACGATGAGTATTTCGGCGGCGAAAGGGAAAAGATAGCCTGGTTAACCGCCCGCGGATTTGAGTTAACGGTTACGAGGGAATTTTCCGATCCCGGAAAAATCATCGCCTACAGGGAGGAGATCGCCGGAAAACGGGAGAAGATCCCCGTCGACATAGACGGCCTTGTGGTAAAGGACACGGCGGTGGATATGGCCGACCTTAGAAGGGCGCGGCCGGAAAAACAGATAGCCTTCAAGTTTGAACTGGAAACTGCCTTCAGCATACTGCGGGAAGTGGAATGGAGCGAATCGGGGGCCACCTACACGCCTATCGGGGTAGTGGACCCGGTACGGCTCGCGGGAACCACCGTCCAGCGGGCAAATCTTAACAACCCGGACATGATACGGGCCATGGGCCTCAGGATAGGATCGGCCGTCTCCGTTGTAAAGCGCGGGGAGATCATCCCCAAAATAGAAGGCTCCGCCCCCCCGGGCGCTCTGGCCGAAGGGGAACTGAAGGACATAGCGTTTCCCTCCCGCTGCGGGGCCTGCGGAACGGATCTTGTGGACGGCGGCACAAGGCTGTACTGCCCCAATCCCCTGTGTTCCAAGCGGCTCCATCACCGCCTTGAAAAATGGGTGTCCGTTCTTGACATACGGGAACTGGGCGACAAGCTCCTCCGCCAGCTCTTTGACAGGAAGCGCGTCACCCGCGTTGCCGATCTTTACACGCTGGAAGCGGCGGAGCTTGCCGGGTACGAAAGGATGGGGGAACTTTCCGCCGTCAAGGTCGTGCGGCACATCAGGACGCCGAGGAACCTGTCCCTTGCCGCCTTTGTGGCCGGCTTCGATCTTGAAGGGGTGGGGGAACTTATCATGGAAAAGGCGGTGAACGCCGGTTTTGACACCCTTGAAAAACTCAGGGCCGCCTCCGTTTCCGAACTGGCCGCCGTTTACGGCCTTGGGGAGATCACCGCCGGCGTCATCGTTCAGGGCTTAAAGGAAGCGGCCGGGGAAATGGACGAGGTTCTTTCCACGGGGATCATAGTCATAGCTCCTCCGCCGCGGGGTGAATCGCTGAGCCTCCGGGGGCTTTCCTTCTGCTTTACGGGCGAGCTTGCCTCGATGAAACGGCAGCAGGCGGAAGAAAAGGTGAAAAGCCTCGGGGCTTCGGCAAAGACCTCTGTAACAAAGGATCTTTCATACCTTGTAACCAACGATCCGGAGTCGGGAACATCTAAAAACAAAAAGGCCCGCGAACTGGGCGTGGCCGTTATTGGGGAAGACGCGTTTCTCGCCATTCTTGCCTCCGGGGTAAAAAAGGCGGAAGGAAACCTTCCCCAAGGAGTACAGTCATGAATACGCCGGGCCCTGATCTTGATCTTGTTCCGAAACCCTCCGCCGTCAGGGTCAAAGGAGGCGTTCTCCGCCTTTCGGGCCCGCCCGCTGCCGAAAGCGGCCCGTTTGCCGCCGAATGCGGGGTTTTTGAGGAACAGATCCGGGGCTGTTTTCACGGCGGCGTTCTTTCCCCCCAAGGGACAAACGCGGAGGGCGGGGCAAGGCTCCGCTGCGTTCATGACGGCGCTCTTGCCGAAGAGGCCTACCGGCTTAACATAGAAGACGGCCTTGTCACGGTCGCCGCGTCGTCGGGAAGCGGCGCGTACCACGGCCTTCAAACCCTGCGCCAGCTCATCCTTTCGGGGGAAGAAAAGAGGCTCCGTTCGGGCGGGGACGTTGCCGAAATTCCCCGCGCCGAAATCGAAGACGCTCCCCGTTTCCCCTGGCGGGGTTTCATGCTGGACTGTTCCCGGCATTTTTTTTCCGCCGCTTTTATCAGGAAGATCATCGACGCGCTTTCCCTTCACCATATCAACCGGTTCCACTGGCATCTTACCGACGATCAGGGCTGGCGCTTCCCCGTTCCGGGGTATCCCCTTCTTGCGGAAACAGGATCGCGGCGCAAGGATCTGCGCAGCGGGAGGAGCGAAGGCGGCTTTTACACAGTACAGGAGATCCGCGATATCGTGCGTTTTGCCTCCCTGCGCCATGTGGAGATTGTTCCCGAGGCGGATCTTCCCGGCCATACCCTTTCGGTTCTGGCCTCGTACCCCGCTCTGGGCTGTACCGGCGGCCCCTATGAGGTTGAGGATCGCTTCGGCATTTTTGAGGACGTACTGTGCGCCGGTAACGACGGAATCTTCGATTTTGCCGCCGCCGTCTTCGGCGCGCTCGCGGATCTTTTCCCGTCCCGCCGGGTGCATATAGGAGGGGACGAGGTGCTCTTTAACCGCTGGGAAGCCTGCCCCAAATGCCGGAAGCGGCTTGCCGAAACGGGGCTATCGAGCCCGCGCGAACTGCAGAGCTGGATTACCTCGCGTCTTGCGGCGATGCTTGCCGAAAGGGGAAAGATCCCCATAGGCTGGGACGAAATCCTTGAGGACAGCCCCCGTTTTCCCCTGCCGGAGGAGGCGGTTATCATGTCCTGGCGCGGGCGGGAAGGGGGCCTTGAGGCGGCGCGCCGGGGCCGCCGCGTCATCATGAGCCCCAATACCGAAGGCTGTTACCTCGATTACAAACATTCGGAAGATCCCGGGGAACCCGGACAGCTGGGGATCTCGTCCCTCAAGGCGATCTACGGCATGAACCCTGCCGGCGGCATGGACGGCAAAGAGGCGGATCTGATCCTCGGCGGGCAGGGGAACCTCTGGACGGAACTTGTATACGCCGGAAGGATCGCCGAATACATGATCTTTCCCCGTATCTCTGCCCTGGCCGAGGCGCTCTGGAATCCCGGGGGGCCGGCCGGTTTTGAGGATTTTACCCGGCGGCTTTCCGCGCACCGCGCGAGGCTTGACGCGCTGGATCTGCTGTACTACCGGGGAACGTGATGTTTTCCTAGTAGGTGTTTTCGTCCATGGCCTGGAAACGGCCGCGGACATCCTCAAGAAGGCGGAGTTCTCTTCCTATGGTTTTTCCGTAATCAAGCGAGCCTGATTCCATCCTGAACGCCTCGTCTTCCCAGTTCTGTATCCTCACAAGGTTGATGTACCTGAAACGGCTTTCGCGGGTTTTTTCCGCCCATGTTTCCGCCTCCTGCCAGTAGTACAGGGCTGTCTTGAAGCAGGTTTCCGCGGTTTCAAGGCTTTCAAGGTTCTGTTCCTTCCAGGGGGCGTTGTAGAAATAGGCGCGCCGCTTGTTCCACTTGTTTCCCAGATAAAGGTACTGTTCGGCGAGTTTCAGGTTGATGTGCATGTTGAAAAGATAACGGTATTTTTCCCACTGAATTTCGTTTTCGATAAGGGCAAGGGCGTACAGGGGGTTGCAGAAACTGGCTTTGGATGCCTTTTCCAGCCAGTAGATGTTTTCCATGGTGTCGTCGGGGTACTGGTTGTAGTGGATGTGGTAGAGCCGGTAGTACTGTTCCTTGTAGGTGACAAAATAGGCGCCAAGGGAAGATGCCGAAAAAAAGAGGACAAGGAGAAGCGCGGCCTTGATTCTTGCGGAAATACGCGGGCCTTTCATGCTTTCAGTATCGGCATACGGGACAGCGCTCTCCACACTTCCCCGGCGACTTCTTCGGGGGAGCCTGAAGCGTCAACGGTAAAGACGAGGGTCCCCCTTTCTTCGAACGCGGGAAGAATGCGGCGGTAGCCTTCGCCGACCCGGGCCTGGAATTCGGGGTATTCGTATATTTCGCGTTTCCCCCGTTTTTTTACCCGTTCAAGGGCCGTTTCGCTTGCGAGATCAAAAAAGACAATGAGTTCCGGCGCGGGAAAGTCCCCGTTAAGAATTCCGGGAAGATCCCCGCCGCAGGCCAGCCCCTGGTACACCAGGGAAGAGGGGATGTAACGGTCGGAAACGACAAGTTCTCCCCGGCCCGCCCTTTCGGCTATGCCCCCGGCCGCGTAGAGGTGTTCCCCCCTGTCGGCGGCGAAGAGGCGGGCCGCGGTCTCGGGCCTAAGGGAAATATCCCCCCCCAGCGCCGAACGTATAAGCCGGCCTATGGGGCCGTCCGTGGGTTCGCTCGTGAGGAAAAACGGGGGGGAAGAACGGGCCTCGAGCCGTTTCCGCAGCAATTCCATCTGCGTGCTGGTTCCGCTTCCGTCGCCGCCTTCAAAGACGGCGAAATTCCGCAGTATGTTCATGATTCCCTATACCATAAAATTACCGCTATGGCAAATGAAGGGCCTGTGTGTTATCTTTGTACCAGGGCCGAAGGATACCGTGGGATTTTTCACCAGAAAGCAGGCGGACAGGAAAAAGGGCGCTTTTATCCCCGTGCTGAAACAACTTTTTGTCTTTGCCGCGCTTGCCGCGTTTACGGTTCCGGTTCTGGTGCCCGCCGGCCGCCTTGTTACCGGGCGGATGAGGGAACTCCGCGACACCTGGATACACAGGGCGGAGGCGTACCTTGGCCGGACCATCACCTATTCTTCCATGAGCCCGTCCCTGCTTGGCGCCGTCGATATACGGAACGTGCAGGTAAAGGGAAAAGACGGTCTTCCGGTTCTTTCGGTGCGGAGGCTGAGGCTTTCGTATTCCTTTTTCGATTTTATCCGGGGGAAGGAAGGGGCGCTCAAGGCCGTTTTGCTTGAAAGTCCCGAAATCTCCTTTGACGGCGGGCGGGACGCCGATTTGCTGGCGCTCTTTTCCCGGGAGCGGGATGTTTCACGGCCGGGGCGCGGCGGGCCGCTTGCCTTTATTCCCGAAGGGCTCGCGTTCAGGGTGCGGAACGGGCAGCTCGCGGCGGTTTCGGGAAAGAACAGCGTCCGGGTTTCTGATCTGCGTTTTGATCTTTCCGCCGGGGATGGCCGCCTAAATCTTGACGGAAAATGGCGGGCCGCCGTTTCCCTTTCGTCCGTGCTTGCGGAGCCTTTCAATGTTGAAACAAGGACGGTTCTCTCAGGTTCCCTTGCCCGCGATCTTGGCGGAGGGGATCTTTCCCTTACGTTTCCCCTTACACGGGGGGATCTCTTCAGCATGGGGGAGACGGGGGCGGACCTGCGCCTTGACGGGGGCGTGCTTTCGGTCCGCAAAAAGGCCGATTCCCTGCCCTTCGATTTTTCCCTGGAATACGGCCTCCGGACAAAAACGCTTTCGGCCGGACTGCGGTTCAACGGTTTCCTCCCGTCCGCCCTCTTTTCGTTTTCAGGCGCCCTGAAAAAATACGAGCCTGTTCTTTCCGCGGCGGTGTCGGGATACGCGGAACTCAGGCGGGAAGGGGGGGAACTCCGGTACGCCGTCGACATGTCGGGAACCGGCAGCCCCGGGGAAGGCGGAAATTCCTTTACGCTTGCCGCCCGGGGAAACGGCGAACAGGCCGACGTTGAACGCTGCCGTTTTTCCCTTCCCATGGGAACCTTCGGGTATCAGGGAAGCATAGGCTTTAAGCCTTTTGCCCCCAACGGAACCGTTTCCGTCTCGGATTTTACCCTCTCGGAAAGCGAGGGGCTCAGTACGGAACTTTCGGTGGTGACGCAGGGCAGCGAGATCAGTGTTTTCGGGGAACTGCTCAAAACGGGCGGGGTGGAACTCTCCGGCCTTGACGCCGTAGTGTCTCTGGAGGAACAGGGGTTCAGCTTCGCCCTTTCGGCGCTCCGTTTTACCGGGACCGAATCCTACGGGGACGTACGGATGAGTTCCTTTTCCCTTGAAGGTTCCTGGGACAACGGGGAGCCTCCCGGCCTGGAGGCCAATGTCAGGTTCGATTCCTTTTCCGCCGGGGATCTCGCCGCGATGGCGTCCCCCTTTCTTCCTTCCGGATTTCACATTCCCCAGCCTCTTAGATTGATCGGCAACGATACGCTTGTCACCACGGAAATTTTCTTTACAACCGATTTTACCCATATTCTTTACAACGTTCCCCGTTTCGCCGTCGCCTATAAGGGGGCGCGGGAAACAGTCGCGCTTTTTTCCGTTTCCGGCACGGATCAGCGTTTCGACGTGAGCGAAGGCCGCGTCGTCTGGCCGGAGGGAAGTGTGGAGGTGTCGGGTTACGCGGAATTCTCGGACCCCATGGACGTTTCATTTTCCCTCATGACCTCTTTTCTCGATCAGGCCTACTTTATCAACGGGATCGTTCTGGACGGGAAGTCCGTAAGCATACAGGGCTCCTACGGGCTGGGCGCGTACATCAGCGCCTCCGGTTCCGGGTATTCGGGGTACATAGAGGCGGACTACATTCCCGTTCCCTTCAGGGGGCAGGTTGCCGCCCTGAGCCTTTTTTCCTCGGTCCGTTATGATTCGGCGGACTATTGGGCGGTTGACCTTGAACGGTTCGAGCTTTCCAGTCTTGTTACCCCGGCTTCTTCCGGGGCGGTCCTCCGTATTACAGGCCAGGCGGATCAGGACGGCGCCTTTGTTCCCCTTGTTTATTTTGACGACGGGCTGGAACCTCTTACGGGAAGGGCGGTGTTTTCCTGGGAGAGGAATTTTTCGTTTGTTTCCGGTTCCGCCTTTCTTTCGGAGGAGGAAGAGGACGGTTTTTCCTCTCCGGATTTCCGGCCGGAGCGGCCTTCCGAACGGTACAACCTTGAGCTTTCCTTTGAGGAAGGGAACCTTGACCTTGAGTTGCGGGGCGGGCATGTGCGGCTTGGGCGCTTCTCCCGCCTGCGGAACGCCCTCGCGGACGGCTCCCTCAGGGTAAAACGGGACGCCGGAGGCGGTTTCAGGGGGGATCTTTCCGTCGATTCTTTTCTGGCCGCCGCGGGCGGAAACAATCTGACGGCAAGCGCGTCCGCCTCCCTTGACAACAGGACTTTCTCCGTGCGGGATCTGCGCGTACAGTACGCCGGCCTGGAAGGGACCGTGTCCCTTTTCACGGCGGACCGGGAATCGGGGGAAATGAGGGGCGGGCTGTCCGTAACAGGCAGCGCCGGCGGCAGGGAAGCGCTTCTTGAACTTTCCCTTGAATCCGTTTTCAGGCCTGTTGATTCCTGGCTCTTTGCCCGCCGCATTCCCGAATCGCTGGGGGGCGCCGTCCGTGTCGGGGATGCCCGTTTCGGCGGCCTGAGTTCCGGAGAGCCCTTTGATTTTGTCTTTTCCCGCGCCGATGGCAATTTCCGTCTTTCAGGCGGCCCCAAAGACATGATCCGTTTCCGCATGGACGGAAAGGGAAATTTCTACGCGGGACTCTCGGCCCCGTCTCCGGTACGGGGTACGGTTTCGGGGATCATTGCCTCAAACGCCATAGACGCCCGCTGCCCGGATCTTTACGTTGATCTTTCCGCCCTGTGGAGTGCCCTTCCCCGTATTAACCATGTCGCCCTTACCTCAGGCTACGCGGCCGGTTCGGTCGAGATACGGGGGCCTCTGGGAGATCCGGAATTCTTCGGAACGGTAAAGGGAACCAGTGTCGGCATACAGGTTACGGACTACCTTTCCCGGGACATACGGCCCGTGCCCTTTACCGCCCGCCTTGAAGGCAGTGCTATATACTGGGGGCCGGTGCCGGCGCGGGTAGGCGGGGGCGCGGGAACGGCCGGGGGCTGGTTCATCTTTGACCGGTGGATACCCAACACCTTCCTTATCAACATCTCCGTTCCCCCGGAAACGCCCATTCCCTATGGTTTTGACATCGGTGGCTTTATGGCGTCCGGGGACGCCGCCGGAGAACTGCGCCTTGGCATGGAAAACATGATCTTCAGCGTTACCGGGGACCTTGTCGCCCAGAATACCGAAATGGGGCTTAACATGGACAGGATCAACGCGTCGCGGGCGGGGGAACTGTTCGGGTCTACCCGTATTCCGGTACTGGTGAATATAAACGTTACCACGGGGAAACAGGTGGAATTTACCTGGCCTTCCACCGGGTTTCCCATTATCCAGGCCTACGCGGACATGGGAACGCAGGTAAAAATCACCGCGGATACGGCGGTTCCCCGTTTTTCGATTGTAAGCGACATCAACGTTAAAAACGGGGAGCTGTACTATTTTGAGCGGAGTTTTTACATACGGTCCGGTACTATTGTTTTACGGGAAAATGAAGACCGGTTTGAGCCGAGGATAAGCGCCAGGGCGGAAGTGAGGGATCGTACCGACGACGGGCCCGTGACCATTTCCCTTGTCGTGGACAACGCCCCCCTCTTCAACTTTACCGCCCGTTTTGAATCGAGCCCCCCCCTTTCCCAGACGGAAATTTTTTCCCTCCTGGGCCAGCCCATCACCGGAACGTCCGGGGAAAACCCCACCGAGGCCATGGGCCGGGCCCTGCTTGGTTCAACCTCCGACATACTGGCCCAGTTCCAGGTGGTACGGAGGCTGGAACGGGGAATTCGGGACTTCCTCAGGCTGGACATGTTTTCGGTCCGCACGCAGCTGCTTCAGAACGCCATCTTCGAGAATACCCTGTACCGGATGAACCGTGACCCGGTTGACAGGAACGCCGTGGTCGGTAACTATTTTGATAACACAAGTGTTTTTCTGGGTAAGTACATTACGCCGGACTTTTTCGGTCAAGCCATGTTATCCTTGCGATACGACGCGAACCGGACCAGTGCCGGAGGTTTTTCGGGCAGGGGTTTGGCGCTGGGAGGGGGATTGATCCTGGAAGGGGATCTGGGACTGGAAATAAAAGGCCCCCTGTTTGATATTCGCTGGGGCTTTATGCCCCTTCACCCGGAAACCCTGTTTGTCAGCGATATGTCTTTTACCCTGTCGTGGAGCCGGTCTTTTTGAGCCGGTTAAGGAGCAGTGAGGAGTCCGGATGCGTTTAACTGTGGCAAGAATTCTCTTCTTTTTGGTTGTTTCAACTGTTTTTTTTCCCGTTCTTCTCGGCGCCCAGAGTGATGAGTGGTACCAGGGAAAGCCTATCCAGTCCATTGATTTTTCGGGCCTCAGCCATGTCAGCGCTTCCGAACTTGAGGAAATCGTCAAGCCGTATATAGGCATGACCTTTGACGACACCCTCTTTCTTGAGATACAGGGAAGGCTTTACGCCCTTGAATATTTTGACCTTATATCCCCCAGCGCCGTCCCCGCGGACTCCGCCGGGACCGGGGTGATTATACGGTTCACCGTTACCGAGCGTCCCATCGTGTCAAGAATAAATTTCGCGGGTAACGGCAGCGTGAACCGGAGCGAGCTTTTGAGCGCCATTACCCTCAAGGTAAACGACGTGGTGAACCAGGCGAAGCTCCGTATCGACGAGGCGGCCATCGTCAACAAATACCTGGAAAAAGGTTTTCCGGACATCAAGGTACGATCGGAAACAAGAAAAGCATCCGACTCCAGCATACTTTTGACCTTTTTTATCGAGGAAGGCGAAAAGATAACGATACGGAAGATCCTCTTTGACGGAAACAGCGTCTTTTCGGACGGGGCCCTGCGCGGGCGGCTTTCCCTCAAGGTAAAATTCCTCCTCAACGACGGCGCTTTCCAGGAATCGAAACTCGTGACCGACCGCGCCACGGTGATCCAGTACTACCACGACCGCGGGTACATAGACGCCGACGTAACCGACATTGTAAGGACCGTGGAAAAAGACGCGAAGGGCAACAACAACATGACCATTACCTTCAAAGTGGTTGAAGGGAGGAAATACACCTTTGGGGGAATAACGTTTGAAGGCAACCTGATCTTTTCGACAAAACAGCTTTCGGCTCTTGTCCGTTCCAAGGTCGGCGAAACCGTCAACGCCCAGCGGCTTGAGGCGGATTTTCAGCGGGTGGCGGATCTCTATTTTGAAAACGGGTACATCTTTAACACCATAGGAAGGGAGGAAAACCGCGACAGCGGAAGAGGCGTCGTCTCCTACAACATTCCCATTGTGGAACGGGGCAGGGCCCATATCGAAAACATCATCATACGGGGAAACGAAAAGACAAAGACGAATGTCATACTGCGGGAAATTCCCCTTGAACCGGGGGATGTTTTTTCAAAGGCCAAGATTACCGACGCCATGCGGAACCTCTACAACCTCCAGTATTTTTCCGTGGTGGCCCCCGAGCCCATGCCGGGAAGCGAAGACAGCCTCATGGACCTTGTCTTTACCGTGGAAGAACAGCCCACCACCGATGTCCAGTTCGGGCTCACCTTTTCAGGCAGCGCCGATCCCGACACCTTTCCCGTGTCGGTTATGCTCAAGCTCAACGACCGCAACTTCAGGGGAAGCGGCAACCTTATCGGCGGGGAGATAAACGCGTCCCCCGACACGCAGAGCCTTGTTCTCAATTACGATCACAGGTGGATCTTCGGGCTTCCCGTTTCAGGCGGCTTTGACTTTACCGTTCAGCGCCTTTCGCGGTCCGCCTTTATGGACAACACCGCGCCGTATTTTTACGGCAACGAGGATGATTACCCGGACGGCTTCAGCAGCTGGAACGAGTATTATTCATCATCCAAACTTCCCACGGATCAGTACCTCATGAAGTACGACCAGTGGAATTTTTCCCTTGGTTTCAGTACGGGCTACAGGTGGGGAACTTTCCTTGGAAACCTGACCCTAAGCGGGGGCATCAGGACGGGGATCACGTACAGCACCTACGATCAGAACCTGTACAGGCCCTTCGATTACGTGCTCCGGGAAACCGCCAAAAGGGTCATGCCCATCAACTCGTTCTGGACGAGCCTTGCCCTGGATCAGCGGGACATTTACTACGATCCGTCCAGCGGCTATTTTCTTATGGAACGCATCGGCTTTTACGGCATCCTTCCCATTGAACGGGAGCATTACTTCAAGTGGGAAACCAAGGCGGAATATTACCACACCCTTATTAACATCCCCATCACCGACAAATTCAGTTTCAAGACGGTTTTCGGCATACACACGGGAATTTCCTTTATCACGAACCAGCCTGGCCGTACCGGGGAGGTCCCCATTTCGCCCGCCAACAAATTCGCGATAGACGGCATGTTCATAGGCCGCGGCTGGCACGACGAGTACAGCAACAAGGGAAACGCCCTTTGGGAAAACTGGGCGGAACTTCGCATTCCCGTTGTGCCGGGCATACTGGCCTGGGACTTCTTCATGGACGCCGCCGCCGTCAAAAAAACGCCGACGGCGTTTGTCACCGGTTTCGGTATAGAGGATATGCGTTTCAGCATGGGCGGGGGAATACGCTTTACCATTCCCCAGTTTCCTTTCCGTTTCAGCCTTGCCAAGCGTTTCCGGGTAAGGGACGGATCTTTCCACTGGGAAAAGGGGGAGCTTTTTTCCGGCAACAGCCCGACTTCGGGACTTGATTTTGTCATGTCCTTTGTCCTGTCCAGCTATTAGAGGTTAGACATGAGAAAAACATGCGTCCTTGTGTTGTTTTTATGCGGGGCCCTTTCGGGCGTACAGGCCCAGCAGCTGACCCGTTTCGCCGTGGTGGATCTTGTCAAAGTCTATTCGGCGTTTTTCCGGGAATCCCGCGCGGTGCGGGAATTTGAGGAACGCAGCGCGCGGATTCAGGCGGAAGTCGACCGCATGACCCAGGAGGTGCAGGATCTCAGGCTCAGGCAGGCTGAGGCGGCGCTCAAGGGCGACGAGCAGCAGGCGCTGCGCCTTGAAAGCGAAGCGTACCGGAAGACCGAATACTTAAGGGAGTATTACCGCCTGCGGACACAGGAACTGGAGGATCAGAAAAAACGGCTTGCCCAGTCGGGCGCTTTTCTCGATCAGGTATACGATGAAATCCGTTTTATCGCCGAAAGCGAAGGCTACAGCATGGTTCTTAACCTCAAGGAAAGTACCGGCATACTGTGGTTCAGCCCGACGGTTGACATTACCGACAAAGTAATTGAAAATTTGAGGTCCAAGGCGGGAAGATAGAAAAATGCGTACCGCTTCTCCGGGGGGCGGTGTTGAAATGAGCCCCATGCAGGATCAATACAGGCGGATCAAACGCGAGCATGAGGGAGAGATTCTTTTTTTTCGTCTGGGCGACTTTTACGAGATGTTTTCCGACGACGCCGTTCTGGTTTCGTCCCTTCTTAACCTTACCCTTACCAGCCGGGGCGGAAGGCCCATGTGCGGCGTTCCCTACCACGCGGCCCGTTCCTATATAGCCCGCCTGCTCAGGCTGGGGAAAAAAGTGGCGATCTGCGAACAGATCTCCGAGCCGGGAAAGGGGCTTGTGGAACGGAAGGTGGTGGAGGTGGTTACCCCGGGAACCACCGTGGACGAGGATTACCTTGACAAGGGCAGCTCGAATTATCTTGCCGGCCTTGCCGTGTCGGGCCGCTTTTTTTCCTTTGCCTACATAGAACTTTCGGCCGGTGATTTTTACGCTTCCTCTTTTCCCGCCGAGGGCGCGGAGGACAGGATCAGGCAGGAGCTTGAACGCCTTCAGATAAGGGAAATAGTCGTCCAGGAATCCGTTCTTGAGGAAAACGCCGGCATAGCGGCGGCGCTGGGGAACAGGTCCGGCCTTGTGGTGAACCGCTGGGCCGACTGGCTTTTTGACGCGGACCGGAGCAGGCGGCGCCTTGAAAAACAGTTTGGCCCGCAGGGGCTGCGAACTTTCGGCATCGCGGCCGAAAGCCCCGAGATCACCGCCGCCGGGGCGCTCCTTGATTACCTTGACGATACCGCCGGAAGCCTTCTTTCCCATGTCCGCTCCCTTACCCTGTACCAGGATTCCCGCTATGTGGGCATAGACGAATCGACGCAGCGCAATCTGGAGCTTGTCCGCAACCTGCGCGACGGAGACGTCCGTTTTTCGCTGCTTGAGGTGATGGACGAAACGCGTACCGCCATGGGCCGGCGTCTCCTCAAACGGCGCATCCTCCACCCGCTGCGGGACGGGGATCTGATACAGAACCGCCTTGACATGGTGGAGGCGCTCTACCGGGATCAGGGGAAACTCAGCGCCCTCAGGGACATCATGGGGAAGATCCCGGATCTTGAACGGCTTTCCGCCCGGCTTGCCATGGACAGGGCTCACGGCAAAGATCTGGAAGCGATCAAAAACGCCCTGTCCGGCTTTGAGCGTGTTGAAAAACTTACGGGCGAACTTCCCTTCCGCTTCGAGTCTTCCGGAACGTCCCTGCCGGGCGAAAGGGGCGCCGGACGCGCCGCGCTTGCCGGAGTGCGGGAACTTCTGGAAAAGGGGCTCTGCGAGGACCCTTCCATCCTGCTTACCGAAGGAAAACTGATCCGGGACGGGTACAGCCCCCGCCTGGACGAACTGCGGAAGACGCGGAATTCGGGGCGGGAATTGCTGGAGGCGTATCTTGGGGAGGAAAAGGAAGCCACAGGCATTCCCGGCCTCAAGATGCGGTACAACAGGCTCATCGGTTATTTCTTTGAGGTTAACAAAGTACACCTTTCCAGGGTGCCTTCCCGTTTTTTACGCCGGCAGGGCATTGCCTCGGGCGAACGCTTTACCACGGACCGGCTGGCCGCGCTGGAATCCGACATCAACGGCGCGGAGGACACGATAGTTGAGCTTGAAAAACGGCTTTTTCTTGAAATACGGGAAAAGGCCAAGGCCCGCCTGCCGGAACTTTCCGCGGCGGCCCGGCGCGTGGCGGAACTGGACGCCGCGCAGTCCCTCGCCAGGGCCGCCACGGTACGCGGCTGGATAAGGCCCGCCGTGGACGGCGGCGGAAGGCTGGAAATAACCGAGGCTCGCCACCCTGTGGTAGAGGCCCACCTGCCGCGTGGGGAGTTCATTCCCAACGACATCATTCTGGACGGGGAGGGGATCTCCTTCGCCCTTATCACCGGGCCCAACATGGCCGGAAAATCGACGTACCTCCGTTCCGCGGCCCTCATCGTCCTCATGGCCCAGATGGGGAGCTTTGTGCCGGCGCGCGAGGCGAAGATAGGCATGACCGACCGCGTCTACTGCCGCGTCGGCGCTTCGGACAACCTTGCCAGGGGCGAATCCACCTTCCTTGTGGAAATGAACGAGACGGCCTACATACTCAACACCGCCACCTGCAAAAGCCTTGTGATCATGGATGAAGTGGGACGGGGAACGGGAACCAAAGACGGCCTTTCCATAGCGTGGGCCGTCTGTGAGGATCTTCTTGACCGTATCCGGTGCCGGACCCTCTTTGCCACCCATTACCATGAGCTTTCCCTGCTGGTTCACCCCCGCCTTGCCAACCGCTCCATGGAGGTGCTCGACGAGGGCGGTGAAATTGTTTTTTTAAGAAGGCTGAAAGAAGGCCCGTCCGCCGAATCCTACGGCCTC
Source organism: Treponema sp. (assembly GCA_031264395.1). Lineage (GTDB taxonomy): Bacteria > Spirochaetota > Spirochaetia > Treponematales > Breznakiellaceae > JAIROE01. The sequence continues at coordinate 19,981 of JAISEB010000053.1, forward strand.
CATGTGGCCCGCCTTGCCGGCCTTTCGGAGAAACTGCTCGAAAGGGCGGGCCGCGTCATGGCCCGCATACAGAAGCGTTACGCCCTGGCTGTCGCGGACCGGCCGGAACTTTCCGCCCCCGGGGAGGCGGAAACCGGCGCCCAAACCGGGGAGTACGGGCGGCTTCTTGAGGATCTTGCCTCCCTGGATCCCGATTCCATGACCCCCCTCAAGGCGCTCAGCGTCCTTGCCGGGTTAAAAGACAAATACGCCTCCGGCCTCCCGGAGCGCGAAAAAAAACGCCGGCCCCGGGCCCCGGGAGGCGGCGTAAACACGCCCGGTTCGCCTGATGCGGAGGAACCCGGGCTCTTTGATTCGTATTGAGGGTTTCATACCCCGCGGCTCTGCCGCGGTTATAAAGGGTATGAAACCCGAATATAAATACCTTATGAGAACAACATACCGCGTGGCTCTGCCGCGCGGTATGTTGATTAAAGCGCCGCGCGGATTTGCGCCATATACCCTGTATGCGTTTTTTCTCTGCGGAATACCTCTTTCCCCGTTTCTGCGGCCTCTGCGGAACCATCCTCATGGCGGATGAAAACAGATACGGCCTTTGCCTCTCCTGCCGCCCGGAGCTGGACGCCGCGGCGGTTTTTTCAGGCGGCGAACCGTGCCGGCGCTGCGGGCGGCCCCTCATTTCCGAATCGGGGACCTGCCTTGCCTGCAGGAATCCGGAGGAAGGCGGCGTTGATTCCGTTGCCGCCCTGTACCCGTATTCGGGCAAATACCGGCGTCTCCTTGCCGCCTACAAATTCGGCAAAAATCTCGCGCTGGGCCGCTTCTTCGCGGAAAAAATAATTGACGCCCTTGGCCGCCTTCCCCTTTCGGACATGAAAAACGCCGCGCTTGTCCCCGTTCCGCCGCGTCCCGGAAAGATACGGAAGGCGGGGTGGGATCAGGTTGAATACCTTGCGGGGCTTCTGGAACGGGCCGGGAAAAAAAGCCCGGCGCTTCCCCCGGTCTCCAGGTGCCTGAGGAGGCTTCCCTCGGTCAGTCAAAAAGAACTTGACGGGAAAACGCGGAAGAAAAACCTTGCCGGGCGGATCACCGTCGTACGAAAGGTTCCCCCTCTGGCCGTTCTCTTCGACGATGTCATGACGACAGGTTCAACCCTCAAGGCGTGCGCCGGGGCTCTCAAGGCCTCCGGCGCGCAAAGGGTATACGGAGTATGCCTGTTTTACGATTAGGGAACGTTATGAGCAAACGTCAGTTGAGTAGCGCCGCCGTACCGGCGTGGTTCCATCTCAGCGCTATATCCGCGGGGCTTTCGGCCGCTATGTTTTTCACGTTCTTGTTGGCCCCCAGTTCCAGAAGCAGAACGACGAGTTCAGGTTTTTCGATCTTCGCCGCGTAGTGGAGTATGGTGTTTCCGGCGCTGTCCCTGGCGTTAATGCCCCTGCCCGAAAAGAGGGCGCGCACTCCCTCTTCACCCGCGGACAGCGCCGTTTCGGCGGGGGTTCTGCCGTCATTCGCGGAAATAAAAGGATCGGCGCCCGCGTCGGCGATGAGTTTGGCAAGTTCCCAGGCGCTTCCGTCCGAGGCCAGGCGCAGGGGCGTGCGGCCTTCCCGGTCGACGGGATTAAGCCGCGCTCCCTGATCGATGATGGTTTTTACGATGGAGGCCGGCGCTTTTTCCCGGACGGCGATGGTCAGCGGGGACGAGCCGTCGTCGTCAGACGCGTAGATCCTGTCTTTGGTAAGCAGGGTCGACACCATGCGGGGCGACAGGGAGAGCGCCATGAGGAAGGGGGTCTTCCCCCCGGAATTACGGGCGTGTATGGGGGCGCCGCAGTCGAGCAGCAGGGTGACAAGATCGCTCCTTTCCATTGCCACCGCGGCATGAAGAGGCGTGTCGCCTCTGGCGTTCCTCGCGACAGGATCGGCGCCGTGGTTTGCCAGCCGTTCCGCCTGGGACGTAATTCCCCCCGTAACGGCCGCCATGAACGGGGTATTGCCGCCGTTGTCACGGGCCTCAAGGTCCGCCCCCCGGCGTATCAGCATCGTTTCAAGATCGGCAATCCCGAGCCGCACGGTTTCGTGCAGGGGAGTTTCCCCGGCAAGGTTATGGGCGTTGATATCGCTTCCCGCGTCAAGAAGGCTTCCCGCGGCAAGGGGGGCGTTCCAGCGTACCGCCGTATGAAGGGCGGAATTCCCCAGGCTGTCTCTGGCGTGAAGGGAAGCCCCGGCGGCAAGCAGAACCCGGATCGTCGATGAGCCGTTGTACTTGGCCGCCGTAAAGAGGGGAGTTTCCCCGGTGGCGTTGGCGGCTTCGGTGGGGGCCCCTTCCTGTATGAGATAGGGAATGTACGCGTCAAGTTTCCACTGCGCCGCGTAATGAAGGATGGAATTTCCAAGCCCGTCCCTGGTTTCCAGCGTAAGGGGAGTTATCATCCATTTCCGTATTGTTCCCGGCGAATGGAACGCGAGGTACAGGGGAGACTCTTCACGGGCGTTCGGGGCAAAAATATCCGCCCCCCGGGAAAGGAGGAGAGATCCCGTTTCTTCCTCGTTCTGGCGCGCCGCGATATGCAGCCCTGTGTCGCCTTCCTTGTTACGCACGTTCACCATGGCCCTCCTGTCAAGGATCAGCCCCGCGATCTTCGCGCTTCCGTGGTTCCGTATGGTGATATGGAGCAGCGTATTGCCGGCGCTGTCGCTTTTCTGCACCGTTTCTTCGGTAACAAGCTGTTCAAGAAGCGGGCTTCCGTCCAGCAGCGCCTTTTCGTAAGGGGTAATTCCCGCGTTGTCCGCGGCAAATATGTCCGAACCGTATGAAAGAAGGGGCGGCACGACGCCCTCGCGGTTTTCCTCGATGGCAAGGTACAGGGCCGTTTTTCCGTCTATGTTGCGGATGGAAGTGTCGGCGCCTCCCCCAAGCAGCGTCTGGATTATGTCCGGGCCGCGGTTAAGCGTTACCGCGATGTGGAGGGGCGATTCGCCGTGTACGTCGCGTATGTTGGGATTTGCCCCCCGTGAAAGAAAAAGGGAAAGGGCTTCGCGGTGTACCGCTTCCGGAATGGCGACGTGGAGTACCGTGTTGCCTTTGGCGTCCTGCGCGTTGATACCGGCCCCTTCGTCAAGAAGAAGTTCCATGGCCCTCATGTTCCCCGATCTCGCGGCTTCATGAAGCGGTGTGGTTCCCGATGCGTTCTTGATGTTGACATCGGCCTTTCTGGCGATGAGAAAACTGATGAATCCCGTGTAGCCTTCGCGGGCCGCCGCGTGGAGGGGGGCGGATCCATCCGCGCCCCGGATGTTGTAGTTGATAATGCGCGCCGCGGGGGCGAACCAGGCAAAGAGGGGAAGATCCGAACGGGCGCCGCGCAGTATGAGCAGTTCCGCGCATTCCATGTGGCTCTGCGAATCGGGCCGTTCCAGCGCGAGATCGAGGGGATTTTTCCCGCCGTTGTCCTTGCTGTCAAGGGGACTTTCCCCCTCAAGTATGATACGGACGGCCTCCGTACTGCCGGCTGCGGCGGCGATGTGGAGAATCGTCCTTCCGTTGTTATCTGTTGACTTTACGGAAGCGGGGTCAAGGATCGCCCTGAGAAAGGCCCCCCCCGAGGAGACGGCGGTGGCGGCGGGACTTGTTCCTCCGGGCATTGAGGCGTGAATATCCGCCCCGGCGGCGGTGAACACCCCGGCGGTTTTGCCGTCCCTTTTTCCGGCGCTTATTCCAAGCGGCGTGCGGCCGTCGTTGTCAACGGCGTCTACTTCCGCCCCCAGCGAAATAAAAAAGGACGCAAGCGCGGAATCCCCTGTTTCGGCCGCCATGTGCAGCGGGGTTCTGCCCCGGCTGTCCCTGTCGCCGACGCTGGTCTGGCCGAGGAACAGGGCTCTTGCCTTTTCGGCGTCCCCCTTTTCAAGAAGGGTCCAGACATCTTCGGCTTCGGCGGGCGCCTGTTTGGGGGCGGCTTTCCGGCCTCCGGCGTAAAGGAACGTACACATGAAAATCCCCGTAAAAAGGGATACGGCAAGAATTCTGGTTTTCATAGTATTATCATCGACAATAAAAAGGCGCTTATGTAGGAGCCCCTTCCAAAATCGGTTGTTTTGTAACCGGCTCCCCCGGTTTTTCGCCCTTTGCCCCGCAAAATTGCCGATAATGCCGTATGGATTATGAAGCGTTAACCACCGAAAAGCGGCGCATCATCAAGGATCTCGCGGAAAAGGCCATTTTTCTAAGGCCCGCCCTCGCGACCTTTTCCGACAAGAACCTCAGTGAAAAAATTGAAGATTTTGCCCGGTTTATCGCGGAATCTTTGACAGATGCGTAAAGCTCGTTCACCACTGGTTTTAGTGTAATCAGCCCGGCTCTATTTTTGATGGTTACCTGTGGGACTGTGTTTGCAGCCCATGCCAAAGTCGGCTGAACCGCAGTAGATGCACTTGTTGGCGCCGTGCCCGTGGACGTGCTTGCGGGTCGGCGTTTGAAGGCATCCGTTTCCATAGGATGATTTTCCGCAGTAGATACAGTGTTTTTCATCATTGTTGTGCTGGTGAAGCCCGTTGAGGCTTTTGGGACAGCCGGGACCGTAACTGGAAGAACCGCAAAATTGACATTTACTGACCATTGATAACTCCTATAGTATATATATCGGCATGTTCCGTCTAAAAACACGCGGCAAAAACGGGATTGTTTTGCCGATAATGAAGAGGGAGTACCGCATGACCATACGCGCGCGGCCCTGTCCTGTTTCGGGACGGGCCCTGTTTTTTGCCGCCGTTTCATTGTTTGTTTTTTTCCCGTCTCGCGCGCCGGGCGAGGAATTTTCCTACCGGCACGATGCGGGCGATATGTACCGTATTATTTCCAGGGTTAAGGAAGATGTCTATGTGGACCGCCGCCTTACCCACCGGGCGGAAATACTCAACCGCATCGCCGTGGAAGTTACCGGCGTCACGGGAGCAAGGGGCCGCCACCGGGCGGTTTTCCAGACCTCCGAAAGGGCGTCGGGGGAAAACGGGGGCCGGAGCTTCCAGTGGGCCCGCGAATATGAATCGGAGTTTGACCGCGACAGGCTGGGCCGTCTTTCCATAGACCGCAAATACTACATGCCGGTGGTGCGTAACGTGCCTGTCTTCCCGGAGAGGGAGCTGAAGCCGGGGGATACCTGGACCGCCGAAGGGCATGAGATGCACGATTTCCGCGACAGTTTCGGCATAGAGGAGCCGTACCGCATTCCCTTTACCGCGCGTTATTCTTTTTTGGGCGAACAGGAATGGCAGGGGATCATGTACCCCGCGTTTTCGGTGACCTACCGCATTTCGGCCGAACCGGCCCCCGTCAAAGGCCGCCTGTGGCCAAGGCGCATCCGGGGGGCTTCCGATCAGGTTGTTTTCTGGGATCGTACGGCGGGCCAGCCCAAAGCCTACAGGGAATACTTCCGCATGATCTTTGAACTGTCCGACGGCAGAACCGTGGAATACCGGGGGGAAGCGGACGCGGAGCTTGCCGGGTCAAGCCGCATGAACAGGGAAGAACTGGCCGGCGAAATACGGGACGAGATCCGGGACAGCGGGATACCGGACGCTTCGGTACGGATAGTGGACGAAGGGATAACCATCAGCCTTGAAAACATACAGTTTTTACCGGATTCGGCGGTTTTGTCCGCGGCCGAAAAGGGAAAACTCGACAGGATAGGGGAGATCCTCCTCCGCCATGCCGGAAGGGACATCCTTGTAAGCGGGCACACCGCCATGGCGGGCACAGAGGAGGGCCGCGCGCGGCTTTCACGGGAAAGGGCCGCCGCCGTGGCCGATTACCTCATCTCAAAGGGCGTCCGCGGCGCGGATCGCGTCGTGGTCCGCGGTTTCGGCGCCGAAAGGCCCCTGGCGGACAACAGGACCGAAGAAGGCATGAGGCGGAACAGGCGGGTCGAGATAACCATACTGGAAAATTAGGGACAGTCCTGATGTGAAGCCCTGCCCCGCATCAGACCCGTCTTGACGGCGGAGGGCTGTCCGTGGCAGGATAAAGCCACTCATGAATTATTCAAATCCGGCGGATCTCGGCATTATCGCCTGTCCGGGGGGCGAGGTATTTGCCGGTGAAGTGGCCGTCCACCTCAAAAAAGGCTGCCGCCGGAGTTTTGAACGCATGGCCGCCGAAATGGCCGGACGGTACAACCTGGACATTCATTATGTCATACACAGGATCAACTTTATCAACGACGCCGTTTCCCCTCCTCCCCATCTTCCCGGCAACATCGAAAAATTCCGCACGCCCCGCTTCAACATATCCACGCGCTTTACCATCTTTCCCAACGGGGAGGTAAAGGCTGAAATACTTGAATCGATACGGGGAAAGGACATCTTCATCATACAGGATGTCGAAAACCACTATCCGGTGAATTTTAACGGAGGGGACGCGAAGAAGACGCTTTCGGTCAACGATCACCTGATGACGGTCTTTGTTACCGTTGACGCCGCCAAACAGGCCGGCGCCGGCCGTATAACGCTGGTGCTTCCCAGCTATCCCTACGCCCGCCAGCACAAGGCAAAGGGGAGGGAAGGGCTTACCGCGAGCCGGGTGGGAAAGGCCATGGAGGGGCTCGGGGTCGACCGGATCATTACGCTGGATATTCATTCAAGGGACATAGGCAATTCCTTTGACACAATGCGGCTTGAAAACCTTCACGCCAGTTACCAGATCATAAGGAGCCTCTCTGTTATGGACGGCGTTCTGGGCGACGATTTTGTGGTGGTGTCGCCCGACACCGGAGCGGTGGACCGCAATAAATTTTACGCCAACGCCCTCAAGAAACCGCTTGCCCTTCTCTACAAGGAACGTGATTATTCCCGTATCACGAAGAACGCGTCCGAAAGCAACATTGCAGAAATAAAGCTCCTTGGAAACGTGAAGAACAAGACGGTCTTTATCGCCGACGACATACTCGGCACGGGGGGTACGCTTCTTAAAGGCATGCGCGTCCTCAAGGAAAACGGCGCGGGAAAGGTGATCTGCGCCATCAGCCTTCCGCTTTTTACGGGCGATGCCATTTCCTATTTTGACGAGGCCTACCGCGAAGGGCTTTTCTACCGCATCATAGGGACCAACGCGGTTTACTACGAGGAGGCGCTGAAGAGGGAATGGTATGTCAGCGTGAACATCTCCCGGCTCTTTGCCCAGACTATTTCCCGGCTTCACAAACAGCAGTCGCTCAGTTCCCTGCTCGACAACCGGGATATCATCACGAAGCTCCTTGACGGCGTAAAGCCCCCCGGCGCGAAGCCCGCGGATCTTCTTCCCGATTGATGAAAGTATTCGGCCTGCCTGAAACGGTTTCCGCCCTGCTTTTCGACATGGACTGTACCCTGTATACCCATGAAGAATACGCGCGGAGCCAGACGGAACTTCCCGTAAGGCGGCTCGCGGAGAAGAAGGGGAAGAGTTTCGCCGAAATGACGGAGATCGTGCGGCGGCTCAAGGATCAATGGGAAACGGGACACGGCGGAAAAAAGGCGGGCCTTGGGGCCGTTTTCGAATCGCTCGGGATCTCCGTTCGTGAAAGCGCCGCATGGCGCGCCGAACTCTACGAACCAGAGCGTTATCTTGCCCCCGATCCCGCCCTCCGCCGTTCCCTGGAGGCGCTGTCTTTCCGGTACGCTCTGGCGCTGGTTACCAACAATCCCGTGTCCATAGCCGAACGGACGCTTGCCTGTCTTTCCGTGCGGGATCTTTTCGGCGTTGTCGTGGGGCTTGACACATGCCTTGTTTCCAAACCCGGTAAAGCGCCCTTCCTCAGAGCGGCGGAACTGCTCGGCGTTTCCCCTTCCCGGTGCGTTTCCATTGGGGACCGCTACGACATAGACATTGCCGTTCCCCTTGAACTTGGCATGGGCGGCGTACTCGTCGGCGGGGTAGAAGACGTAAGGAACTGCCTCGGGCCTCTCTTCCTCCCCTC
>JAISEB010000008.1 GCA_031264395.1 Treponema sp.
CGGTGAGCAAAAACTTGTCGTCATAATCCTCAAGCAGCCCGTCAAACAGGGGCCGCGCAAAAGCCCGGCGAATATCGGTTTCCGAAACTCCATGCTTAAACGCGGCATCATGAAACAGGTAGTTGATGGACACACTGTAGAGTATAGGAATCAAACGGGGATGACGCAAGGCCCGGTCAACAAAACGGCCCCCGGCGCGCCTTTACGGTTTGTCTATCCCAAGTTCGGCATAGACGTTTTCTTCAAAAGCGCCCCCGCCCGATAAAGGCATGCGAGCGGGTGCGAAGCTGCGCCTTTGCGTATGTAAAAATGCGGGAATTTAACCACGGACCACACGGACAGAACGGACTTTTTGTTTCCAATGTGTACGTCGTCCGTGCTGGTCCGTGTCTGTCCGTGGTAAACTTCTTCTTTCTCTTTTCCCCCGAAACTTCTTCGACTTCTTCGACCTTGCGGTAAATTTCTTCTTCAACGTATGCCGCTTCAAACTGTCCGTGCTGGTCCGCGCCTGTCCGTGGTAAAATGAAAACGGCGGCCCGGAGTTTTGCGGCTCTTCGGCCCCTCGCGCTGCCTGCTTGGATCCCATAGCCGCCAAAGCCCGCGCCGCATGAAGCATATGCGCCCCCGCCGCAAAACCCCCCAGCTGAAATCTGTCCCGTAGGGACAGATTTCAGCCCTTGCCTTGTATCCGGTTCCTGCCGTACAATGGGCGTACAGGAAAACCGTGAAACAGATACTTATTATTGATGAAACGCCGCTGTTTCGTGAATATCTGCGGGTAAAATTCGCGGAAAACGATATGGACGTGGGTATCGCGGTGAACGCCCTGGACGGCATCTCGAAAATACGGAACATGATCCCCGATGTTGTCATCATGGATTACCATCTGGGCAGGCAGGGCTGCATGGAGGTGCTGCAGCAGAAAAAGGCCAACCCCAATACGGTGAAGATACCCGTCATTGTCCTTGCGCAGCACATCGATCAGAAAAAAATACTGGAACTTGTTCCCTATAACGTTAAAAAAGTCTTTACCAAACCTGTCAGGATGGACGCCTTCTTCACCACCCTGGGAGAGATACTCCAGGTTTCCTTTGCCCTGGACGAAAGTCCCGGCATTGTGGAAGTGCATGTCAACGACGACATTATCTTTGTGGAAATAGCCCGCGGGCTCAACCGCGACAAGCTGGATCTGCTCCGTTTCAGGATCATCGAACTTATAGAACTGTACGGCATCCGCGTTCCCAAACTTATCGTGATGATAAGCGACATGAAGCTGGGTTTTGCCGACGCCCCCAACCTGAAAAAGCTCCTGGATACGGTGCTGCAGGCTTCCAGGGCAAGGCGGCGTTTTATCCGCGTGCTTACGCGGGACAGTTTTGCCCGGCAGTTTATCGAAGAGCAGAAAGAATATTCCGAAATCGAAGTTGTTTCCAATCTGCAGTACGCCATGGACGGCCTTCTTGCGGAACTGGACAATGCCATGGAATACGCCGAAAAAAAGGCGGAGATCATAAGCGACAGGGTGCTTTCCGCGGGCAAGGATACGGCTTCCGGGGAATCGATGGCCCTTCGTTTTGACGCCGAAACAAAGCCGAAACAGCTTGACATTGAGACGATGCGTGAATCCCTTCAGAATCTTAAAATCGCCGTGGTGGACGATGATTTTATCATTCAGGAACTCATCAAAAACACGTTTCAGAAAGCCGGCGCCGCCGTTTCCGCCTTTTCCGACGGCGGCGATTACCTTGCCGTCGTCGCGAAGGAACAGTTCGATCTGGTGTTCCTTGATCTTGTGATGCCCGTCGTGGACGGTTTCGCGGTGCTTGATTCCCTGCGTACCATGGACATACATCCGCCCGTGATAGTGCTTTCGGCGGTTACCCGGCGGGACGCGGTGATCCGGGCTTTCCAAATGGGGGTCAAGAGTTACCTGACCAAGCCCCTCAAGCCCGCCGATATTTTCAAGAAAGCCATGGAAATTCTTAAACCGAATTTTTAGTGTATGGGAAACGGGCGCACTTCACCATTTTACCGTTTCTTTTCCGAATCGGCGGCCGCCATGGCGGTTACCGATGTAAAAGGAAACGTGCTTGCCTCCAACAGGCAATTCGGCCGCCTCTTTTCCTCTTCCGGCGCGGAGGATTCAGCCCCTTTAAGGGGGGCCGTGCTTGAATTCCTTGATCTCCGCGAAGGTTCCCGTTTCAGCACGTTTTTTTCGCCTCTGTTGTGCGGCAGGGAGCGCACAATGGTTTTTGAAACGCATGTCCGCCGCGAAGGGGCGTCCCGCTGGTTCAGGGTTCACGCGTGGATCATCGAAAAAATCGGGGACGCGGGCAGGCTTTCCGGGCCCTTCATCGGCTTTTCCATTGAGGACGCGACAAGGAGCCGGGAAGAGGGACAGCGGCTGCTTGCCGACAGGGAGATAGCCGAAAAGGCCGCGGAGGCAAAGAGCCAGTTTCTTGCCAACATGAGCCACGAAATACGCACGCCCATTCAGACTGTTATAGGCATGACGGAGCTCCTTGAGGACACAAGCCTGGATCGCGAGCAATCCGAATATTCCCGCCAGATCAAATTTTCCGCCGAGGTGCTTCTTTCCCTTATAAACGACATTCTCGATTATTCCAAAATAGACGCGGGAAAGATGGAGCTTGAACACACCGGTTTTGATCTTGAGGAAACCGTCGGGCAGGCGGTCGAGATGATTTCCCTTGAGGCCCACAAGAAGGGGCTGGAAATTGTTGTGGACATTCCCCCCGAGGCCGCCGTCATTGTAAAGGGAGATCCTGATAAATTCCGCCAGATAGTGATTAACCTTTCGAAAAACGCCGTGAAATTTACAAAGGAAGGCGGGGTGATCATTTCCGTGCGGACCCGGCCCGTGCGTACTGAGCCCGTGCGTACCGAGTCTGCCCGGGCCGCGAAGAAAGAGGCCGCCCGGCCTGACATGCTCGCGGTTACTGTTTCCGTGGCCGACACGGGCATAGGAATAGACGAAGAAACGCGGAGCCGCCTTTTCGGGACCTTCATGCAGGCCGACGCTTCCACCACCCGCCGTTTCGGC
>JAISEB010000108.1 GCA_031264395.1 Treponema sp.
GCTCTTTCTTCAGGCTGGTATTATTATCCCACAGACTTCCTCGTCATAAAACCCGCCGCGCTTCCCCTGTATGTCACCATGGACGGGCACGCAAGCTGGGACAGGAGCATCGCCGGAGGCGCCGATAAAACCAACATAGGGGACGGTTCTCTTTTCGATTCCTCAAAGAACGCGGGAGGCGTTTTTAGCGGTACGGCGTCCTTTACCAAAACGGGCGCGTCCGGCCAGTACCGCGTTACCGACGGCAGTCTTATCGGAAACACCGCCAATTATCCGAACAACAGAGCGGATCTTCTTGCGCAGATGTTCCAGCGCTATGAGGGAAAGGGCGGAACTCCCGATTCCAGCAAGACCGGCATGGGAAATGTTCTTGACGGCCTTCTCTACACATGGGGGGCTTCCGCTTCCGGGCCGCTCGTCAAGCGTACCATTGATGATTTCCTTTCCGTTGACAACGGGGGGTCGAAGGGCGATCAGAGGGATTCTTGGAACGACGGTTCCGCTAACCCGCGCGGAGGCGGCAGCAGGGCGGGGGCCTATCAATGAGAAAGGTCATGAAGAAGTGCTGCGCGCTCGCGGCGCTTGCGCTCCTGTGCGCCTGTAAAAACGCCTTTATCAGCCACAATCTTGAAAGGCCCGTGTACCTTACCAAGATAGAGATACGTTCCGATCAGATCACGTCCGAAGAGCCTTCCCACGCCGTGGACCCGGTGTTCAACAGCCTCCGCACCGGTTACACCGTCGTGGTTCCCTACGGCGCGACAAGCATTATTGTAAGCGGCGTTCCCGAGGCCGGCGCCGTCGCGGACTACTATCCCCAGTACAGTTTTGCCGCGGCCGAACAGGTAAAAACAATTACCATCGCGGTTCACAAGGAATTCCGCCTGAGCACGACGTACACCGTAAACGTGATACGGGGAAAACCGGAGGCGCTTCTTTCGGGCATTGAACTGTACATAGGCGAAAACGAACCGGCGGGCGATCTGAGCTCCTACGAGGACAACAACTACATCGTCAACTTCGTGCCGGAACGGGCCGGTTACGAGGTAAAGGTTCCCGCGTATACCAACAACGCGGGCTTTATTCTCCGTTCCCCCGAAGTCGAGGAACGCCGGGTAACGCGGGTACAGTACCAGTTCCTCGACTGGCAGGGCAATGTCATAGGCGCGGACGGGCAGAGCGCCGTCCCCGGTTATTACGCGGAAAAAAACACGGGCCAGCTTAACAAGGGGCCGCTGCCCTCCTGGTATCCTGAAAGCACCGTCAAGCTGGGGGATATCCATGTCTTTCAGGGCGGCGCGCCAGGCAGCCCGGCCTTCTTCGGCAGTGAATTTGTCATTCCTTCCGATCCCGATCCGCGCGGCAGGGGGAAAGTGGCGAAGATACTCATTACCACCTTCGCCGCTTCTCTTGACAGCAAGACCTACACCATAGATCTCCAGCGGGAACAGGGCATGGCCTACCTCAACAAGCTCGGCATTCACCAGGGGTCCTCCGATTCGGTTAACCGCATCACAGGCGGCAATTTTTCGCCGACAACGCTCAACTACGAGGCGGGCTTCCCCGACACATCAGCTTTAACCGCGTACATAGCCCCCGTGCCGGACGCCCATTACACCCTTGCGTCGATCACCTACGTTCCGTATTACTACGACGGTTCGGGGAAGCGTTACTACGTTACCGGGACCGACGGGGGACAGACCCCCGGAGGGTATGTCTTTACCGCCTCCGGGCCCCCGCCCTGGAGCGAACATCCCGTTCAGTCAGGCGATCCCCCAGTAGCAAGCCCCCCGTCCGAAGGCCATGTCGAGGCGGTCAACCCCGATTTTCCGCTCAAAATAATGGCGGCGAATCTGCCGCGCGTTTCCGCGGAATTCCCCTTCCCCATAGAGTACCAGCGCATGGAGGTGGTGATCATTGTCAGGGCCGTCGAGGGCTCTTACCTTGACCGGACCTACCGCGTAACGATACAGCGGCAGAAGCCGCTTGCCACGCTGGCGGGCGCATGGGCGGGCGTTCACGCGGGCATTGAGGTGTACCCCTGGAAAACCGAATCGGGCGTAACGAGCCGCGACGTTAACAAGATAAACCCGGCCTCCTTTGAGATTGAACGGGCAAATTACGACGTTACTTCCGAGGCGGGCTACACCAGCGCGTATCTCGTCCTTAACAACCTTGAACTCATTCCCGATTCCCCCCCTGTTCATCCCTATGTGGGCGACGCCCTTGAGGGAACCGCCCAGAGGACCATAACAATCATCACGTCCGGCGGAACGTCCGTCTGGCGTCTTTCCGGGGGAAAGCAGAGTGACGGGGGCGTCTGGGTGAACGGCGACAACGTTGCTTCCAGTCATTCTTCCTGGGGAATGTGGGCGAACGAATCGCCTTGGGTAAACGTGGAACTGCGGGGGCGCAGCACGCAGGTGCGTATAGTGGTAAGCGATCTTCCCGACTGGAAGGCGCAGACCTACGTTGTCAGCATTCTCAGCAAGAACCTCAACGACATTATCCTGCTTAACACCGTCGAACACGGCGTACTGCAGTCCGTATTCGGCGCCAACACCAACGTCAACGCCCCGCAGGCCCTGCCCGGCGAAAGGATACATTTTATTGTCGAGGCGGATCTTGGCTACTACATAAAAAACACCCGGAACGACAGCGGCTATACAAGCGGCGTGCGCCTTACGGCGGCGGGCATGAGCATAGGCGCATATGTAGGCCAGAACGCGGACGTAAGGCTCATCTCCGAAAGCGGAGGGGCCAAGCCCAACCAGATCAAGCGGCGCGTCTATGAATTTTACATGCCCGATCAAAACGTCCAGTTCGAGGTTGACTATGTTGAAACCGTCGGGGCAAAGGACAGGATAGCCTATGTCGCCTCGGCGGCCAAACGGGGCGGGGGCTATAGATCGGGGCCCGGTCAGGACACCGCCACAAGCTGGGGAACGGCAAGCAACGATCTCCAGGCGGTGATCAACAGTTATACGGCGGGCCTCTTTGCCGAAATCTGGATACTCAAGGGAACCTACGAGATACCCGATCCAGCGGACTACGCTGGTCCTCCAATCGCGAACGAGACGGGGACTGTCTTTACGTCCCCTTCCGCCTCTTCCTATACCGTCCCGGGCGTTCCCCTTTCCGGCATCGCGGGCAGACAGGACATCGCCTTTATCATACGGGACAACCTTCCCCCCGTACGCGGCGGATTTGAGGAAGATCACGACGATCCGGACGACCGTTTCCTTTCACCTTATGTGGACACGGGTCCGGGAAAGGAAAATGTCGTCTACCAGGCCGCCCGCAAGACCGTCCTTGGCGGGGCGGGCATAGCCCACCATGTGGTAATAGCCTCGAATGTAAGGGCGGCAATGGACACGCTTACCATATCGGGGGCCATGGGTCCCCAGTCGGACAGCCCTATTACCGTTAACGGCAGATCCGTTTCCCGGTGGTCAGGCGGCGGCATGCACGTTTCCAACAGCGAAATGGCGCTTTCCAACCTGCTCATACAGCACAACAAGACCACGCTGGGCGGGGGCATGTACGTGTACTCTGAGGGCAGGCGATCCCAGCTGGATCACGTGTACTTTTACAGCAACACGGCCCTGAACCGGGGGGGCGGCATGTACAACCAGGCCGGCGGCGGGCGCTTTGACCTTGTTATCAACAATAGCCGTTTTGAGGAAAACAGGTCGGTAGACCTGGGCGGCGGCATGTACATCGCGGGGTCCAACTGCGAGCCTGAGGTTCGGGGCACGGACTTTATCTCCAATTCGGCCCTGAGCGGCGGGGGGGTCTACACGGCGGGAGGCCGCACCGTCTTCAGCAGGGTCCTTGTCGAGGACAACTGGACCCTGAATAACGGTTCGGGCATTTACAATGCCAACGCCGCCGGTACCGTTTCGGTGTTCGACAACCTTACCGTAAGGAAAAACGAGTCCAAAGGGGGCAGCGGCATAGGGATATACAACGCCGGAACCCTTCATATGACCAACGCGAAGATCACGGAAAACATACGGCAATCAGGCAGCCCCTCGGGCGGCGGCCTTTACAACGCCGGTACGGCGCTGCTTGCCAATGTGACCATAGAGGGTAACAGCGCGGATAGGGGGGCGGGCATAACCAACACGAACGTCCTTTCCCTTGCCAACGTAATCATCAGAAACAACAACCGCGTCAACGGAAGCCCTGTACCGGGGGACGCCGGGGGCCTCTATAATTTCTGCACAAACGGCGGGGACGCCAGCGCCATGCTGTCCAACGTGACCATAGCGGGAAACAGCGGCGGCGGCATATACAACGACTTTGAGGGCGTGCCCGACAACGGCACTGCGCAGGGTTCCCTTAACGTGATCCTTACCAACGTGCAGATCACGGGCAACACCGGCCCGCTGGGGGACCCGAACCGTCCGGGGGCGGCCGTTTTTAACCGCTACTACCGGTATTCGGGAAAGGGCATACGGCTTACCCTGAACAACGTTACCGCCGTGAACAACGGCGGGGCCGCGCAAAAAGGGGCGGCGGTTTATACATGGAAATACACGGGGGTTCTGGGCGCGGCGGCGGTGGAAGACGAAAGCGGCGAAAGTGATTTTGCCAAACGTACTTTCCCCGTGTACATGCGCATACGGAATTCCGTCCTGTACGGGAATTCCTCGTATCCCAATTATTCCAGCGTTTCCTGGGGCGCGGGTCCAAGCCTTCCCGCCGCCGATTTTAACCCGACTTCCGACCGCCAGGTCATCGAGTATTCCTTTGTGCACAACGCCCCGGCGGACGCGGCCAATCACACTCTGGACGGCTTCCTTAATCCCGCCCTCACGTCCGCCTTCAAACCCGGCGGCGGAAGCCCCCTTGTAAACGCGGGGAATTCCGCCCTGTATCCCGCGGGCGCGTCCGCCGTCCTTAACCAGCTTTTCCTTGCCGACTGGAAGCCGGGAATGGGAGGAAGCGGAAGCCCGGACTGGCTTGTCATGCCTGTGCCCGTCTACATAAGCGGCATACCCCTTGTCAATTACCGGGAGATAGGGCAGTTCCTTCGCTATGACAACAGCTACAACGTGGGCGATCTCCGCGATAACGGCAATAACGAGGGGCCCGTGAACAAAACAAGGCCGGGCGGTCTTGATATAGGCGCCTTTGAACAGTAACCAGGAGGAATGAGTGAAACGGCTCTTGTTGTTGACAGTAATGGGTGTGTGCGTATGCGCGCTTGCCGCCGCACAGGCCACAGACGGCCCGGACGCGCCGAAAAAGGGCTTCGCCAAATTTTGGGCCGGTTTTACCGAAATCCTCTTTACTCCCCAGGTTCACAAGCCCTTTTCCGTGGCGGGCGGCATCGAATTGACGCAGAACGACAGGACGAGCATGCTGCCTGAAATTTTTGTCATGAGCGATTACGAGCTTTCCCGTTATTTCGGCTTCGGCCTGCGGGGCGGCCTTACCTTCTCGTCGAACAAGCCCGAGGACCAGCTGGTTTCGGTCATGGAAGGGAGCCTTTACGGGCGTTTTTATGTGTACGACTTCGGCTGGATACGGCCCTTTGTGCAGACGGGGCTGGGCGTCAGCGTGAACCGCGAACAGGATTATGAAGTCTACGATGTTTTGGGTGAAGTGAGCATGGGCGCGCGGGCGCACTGGAAGGGCTGGTTTCTGGAGCCCTCGTTCCGTGTCGGGTACCCTTTCCGCCTGGCCTTTGGAATGGCTGTGGGACATAGCTTTCTGCCCTGATAAGGAGTGCCTTTTGAAACGGATCATCTGTACAACGCTTGCGCTCTTGTGCCTGGGCGCGGCGGTCTTTGCCCAGACGGAAACAGCCGGGACCGCGGAAACCGGGGAAGCCGGACAAAAGGAGAAACCGGCTTTCCTCCGGGCCATACAGGGTCTTTCGCTGGGCGTCGATTTCGGCGCCCATGAATACCCGCTGGCCGTGTGGTATCCCGGCCGCTACCGGGACGGCTACAGCATACGTTCCCTTTTCCTTAAGCCCTACATGACCTATGAGCGGACCATAGGCGATTTTGACATAAACGCCGAACTGGATTTTTCCGTGGATCTCAAGGCCGCCGATCCCTCTCCTTTCGCGCAGGCGCAGAACGCCAAAGACGCGGACAGGAAGACATGGCTCAGCCTTTACATGGAAGAAGGCGTTTCGTACCGCCTTCCCCTCGCCGCCGTTCCGGGGACTCTGTGGACATACGTCAACCATCGCGACAATCTGTACATTGCTCCCGGTTTTCCCGGCGAAACGGCCGCGTTCATCGTGGACAGCCGCCTTGGCGAATATACCGGCCGTTTCCAGTGGGGGGCGGGCTACCGCCAGGATTTTGGAAAACCGGGGATCTTTAGCCTGCAGCTTGCGCTGCCTGTTTCCTACCTCAACCGCGTCGATAACGGCATGGGGCTGGGCATGGAAATGAGGGTGGGTTACAACGACGGGTTTGGCCTTGGGCTTGGCGGGGAGGCCGCCGTTAGAATCGATTTTATTCCCAAAGTACGGTACGCCGTAACCGAATTTGCCGTCAAGTACAGCTGGAACAACTTCGCGGCGGAACTGGACATCATGGTCTACGGTACGTTTACGCACGCGGCGATAATGCCGGCCGTAAAATACCGGTTCAAAAGCTGCGCGTTCAAGCTGGGAGTCGAACTGGCCAATGTCGGCAGGGAAGCAAGTCTTTCCCCCTGCATGGGATTTTCCTGGAATTTCTAGCCTGAACACCGTTCAGACCTGAACGCCGTTCAGAAAACAGGAGGGATGTTACGCGCCTGTCCGGCAGATCGAAGCTGAATCTGTTCTGTATCATACTGCTCGCCCGCGCCGCCTCCGGCCTTTTCCCGGAGGAGAAGGGGATCTTTTCCCTGGGCGCTTTTGCCGAAGGAAACGGCAACACACGGCGCGGCCTTGCCCTTGCCGGGGGCCTTCTGGGTGATTACAACTTCACCCCGCATATCGCCGCCGGGATCAGGGGTGATTACGGAACCGATTTTCACGACGTCTCGTCGCTTGAGGCCCTTGCCTTTGGGCGCTATTATTTCCCCAAAACTTTTTTGCCCATTCCCCTTTTTGTACAGGCCGGCGCCGGTTTTATCATGCTCATGGAAGGCCAAAGGCGCGTTCCCGCCGTTCTGGCGGACGGAAGCCTGGGCGCGCGTTTTTCCTGGAAGAGTTTCTACGCCGAACCGTACGTCCGTTTCGGCTGGCCCACAGGCATCGGTTTCGGCGTCGCCGCGGGTTACCGTTTCGGCCTTGCGTCTCCCGAACCGCCGCCGCAACCATTACCGCCGCCTCTTCCCGCGCCGCCTCCCGCGCCGCTTCCGCCGCCGCCGCCGCCCGAACCTCCGCCGTCAGGGCCGCCTCCTGTGGAGCGTGAAGAACCCGTTATTCCCGAAATACAGGATCTCATATTCCGGGCGAACGAGGCCGATTTTGCCGGAAGGGACGCCGATCCGCAGCGGGGCCTTGACGCGCGGACCATACAGGCCAACACCCTTGCCCTTGACACGCTGGCCGCCTTCCTCGCCGCCAACGGCGATTACCGGGTCCATGTTGAGGGTTTCGCCAATCCCGTGCTGGGAACGGAAGAGGAAGAGGCCCTGCGGCTTATACCGCTCTCCCGCGCCCGCGCGGTGTTTGTCAGGGACGAGCTTGTAAGGCGCGGCGTCGGCGGGGAGCGTATCACGGCAAGCGGATCGGGCGGGCTTGACGCCGCCGGCGGCAGCCCCGAAGGGAACAGGCGCGTGCGTGTGCGCGTTTACAAAACCCCGGATTCCCAATAAGGAAAGGCATGAAAGAAAAAACCGGAGGCACGATCTTTTTTTCCGCGTTCCTGTTTGTGTTCACGCTTTTTTCATGCCAGAACCCCATGGTGAATTATCTTCTGCGGGAAAGCGTCCCCGAAATACAGGCGCCCCTTGCCGTCTGGAACGGCAGGTGGTTTTACACCCTCAGGGAAGCCGTAGACGCGGCGGATGACGGAACGGCCTCTTCCCCCTCCGTTATAAGCATTATGAGGAATATAGGCGATTATCTTTCCATGGGGTGGTGTAACGGGATTGCCATAGGGCCGGGTAAACACGTCCTTTTGGTCCCCGGTACTCCGGGAAGTTCCGTCTCTATATCCCGCTGGCCGGGAAACGCCGAAACCCTCTTTACCGTGGCCGCAGGCGCGACCCTTGCCCTTGACGGCGTGTCCCTAAGGGGGGGATCCATGCCCGGCCATGCCGTGTATGTTACAAACGGCGGAAATTTCCTGCTTAAAGGCGGCGCGTCCGTTGCCGTCGACAACGACGTGTACCTTGAAAGCGGCGCGTACATTACTGTCGAGGGAACCCTTGGCGGGGGGCCTATTGCCCCCATCGCCCGCCTTACCCCGCCGTCCTACGGTACTACGGTGCAGGTTCTGGACGACACGGTTCTGGGCGCCGACATAGCCGCCAATCACGCCCGCTTCGACGTTACCCCGGAGGACATGACGGTCTCCGGCTGGTACTCTCCCCGCCACTGGCGGGTGGACAGCGCGGGGTATCTTGTTCCCGTGGCGGCAAAGCGCGTTGTAAGCTCCGCGGGCGAAGGGCCGCCTGTCGGGACGGCCGTTTATTACCCCGCGCTCCAGTCCGCCATTGCCGCCGCCACGTACGGCAGCTACTACGCCCCCGAAACCGTTACCCTTCTTGCCAATGTCGATCTGCCGCTTGCCGAAGAGATCGATGTTGACATGCGTTCCGTCAGCCTTACCGTGGAGGCGGGAAGCAAATATGTCATAAAGAGAGACGGCCCCCCGGGCGGCAACAGTCCCTGGAGCGTTTTTGACATAGGTTCCTCGGGAGTCCTGGAACTCGGCGCCCCTCCGGGGTCGGCTCTTATTGTGGACGGCGGCGCCGTCTGGAGCGGCGGAACGCCCGCCGCGGCCGGTACGGTGTCCAATACCGGCGTTACCTCCGATTCCGCCCTGGTGCATGTAGGCAGCACGCCGGGCCTCTTCAGGCTTAAAAGCGGCGCCGTACTGCAGAACAACGACCGGATAACGGCCGGTAACGGCGGCGGCGTTGAATGCGCGGGCGGCTTCGAGATGTCGGGTGGCAGCGTCACCTTTAACAGAACGGCGGGAAGCGGCGGGGGGATCTATTTCTACACCAACGCCCTGGCGGAAAGAACAATATCGGGGGAGAGCAGCATATCCGGCAACAGCGCGGGCCTTTCGGGCGGCGGCCTCATGTTCGGCGCGTACGGGGTAAAACTCACCATGCATGGGGGGTATATAAGCGGAAACCGGGCGCGCGGGCTTCCGGGCGTCGAAAGCCCTGGCTGTAACGGCTACGGCGGCGGCGTGTTTATCCCCAGCGTCTCTTCCTACTTTACCCAGAACGCGTTCGATATGCGGGGAGGGGAAATTTCGGGCAACTACAGCGACAACGGCGAGGGAAACGGCATCGTCGTGGACAAGATGTGGTCTTCAGGACCTGAGTTTTCAATGGGCGGCGGGGCGTATATAGGCGGCGGCAACGACATTTACCTGAGCCATAATAACGTGGGGGTAATCGACCGGGCGCTTATAACGATCTCTTCGAACCTTACAAGACACTCGCCCGCCGCCCCCGCGCTCATAAGGCTCGACAGTGTACCCCCTGTCGTAGACGTACAGGTGCTGGACGGCCTCGTTTCATCCAACTACATGAAATTCACGGGAGTTGGGCCGCGTTACGTAGATTCGTCAGGTTTCCTCAGGTAATAGAGTTGTTCAATAACTTCAGTTATTGAACAACTTCCGCTTAAATTCCCTGGAAGGCCTTGTCCAGAATCTCTTTTTCGGGCGGGGCGGTAAAGGCCGACACAAGGGGCACCACGATAAAGGGAACGGCAATGGCAATGGACGCGGAGAGGGGGGAGTTCCGCTGTCCCAGTATGAAGAACAGGGCCGTCATGACGGTGACTCCCGAAAGGAGCCCCGCGTAGGCCGCAGTCTTGGTTACCCGCCTTGAATAGAGGCCGAAGATGTAGGGCGCGGCGAAGGCCCCCGAAACCACGCCCCAGGAAAGGGACATGAGGTACACGATGATGCTGATCTGGAAACGGGAAATAAAATACGACACCACGATAAAAACGGCCGAAAGAAAACGCATCATGGCCACGGATCTGTCCTTGCCGCTTTTTGTCTCAAGCCGCGACGGGTAAAGGTCGATGGCGACCGATGAGGAAGAAACCAGCACCAGCGAGGAAAGCGTCGACATTGACGCGGAAAGCACGAGGAGCAGTATCAGCGCGAGGAGCAGCTCCGGCAGGTGCTGCGTGAGCAGCGTCGGCACGATAAGATCGTAGTTGATTCCCCCGGAAGCGGTTCTGGGCACAGGGTTGAGCCCGGCCGCGTCCGCGTCGAAAAACACGTGGGAAAAAGCGCCGGTTGAATAGGCGGAAAAACCTATCACAAGGGCAAAGATCGTGGTCACCAGGGCCGCCTTGAAAATTACCCGTTCGTTTTTTATGGCGTAGAATTTCTGGGTCATCTGCGGAAGGCCCCATGTGCCGAAGCTGGTCATGAATACAAGCGATATGACGGTAAGCGCCGAGGGTCTTTCGGCGGGCGGGATGTGGGCCCTGTAATTTTCCCCCGCTTTCGCGAACATCTCCGTGAGGCCCCCTCCTTCCCGCAAAAGAACGGCGACAAGGACCGCCGCGCCCGCGAACATGATGATCCCCTGTATGAAGTCGGTAACCGCTATGGCGAAGTACCCGCCCAGAATAAGGTAAATTCCGGTAAAGGCGATCATGACAAGAAGGGCTATGTCGTAGGGAATTCCGAAGACCTTTTCAAAAAGATGCCCGAGCCCCTTGAAGACCGAGGCGGAGTAGGGGAGGAGGAAGAAGAAGATAACCGAGGCGGCCACAGGCTTAAGGTGTTTTGCCCCGTAGCGTTCCTGCAGGAATTCGGGCATGGTCATGGCGTCAAGGTTCTGCGTCATGCGCCGGGTACGGCGGGCCAGCACAAGCCATGCCGCTCCCGCGCCGATGACGGCATTGCCCGCCGCTATCCACAGGGCGTTAAGCCCGAACTGCCAGCCCTGCGTTCCCGCGAATCCTATGAAGATCACCGCGGAAAAATAGGATGTCCCGTACGCTATGGCCGAGATCCACGGCCCAAGCGTCCTTCCCCCCAGAAAAAAATCCCCCAGTGTCCGGGTCTTCTTCATGCCCCAGATCCCTATGGCCGTCATAACGGCAAGGAACACCGCCAAAAATACAATGCCCATGTTCATACTGCGCTTCCTCACATGACAAGAATAACGTAACTTTATCAGGTATGGGGCTCTTGTTCCACGGGCCGCCGGTTTTTTTTTGCCCGGCCATATGGTATAATCGGGGTAATGAAGGTCAGCATCATCATTCCGGCGCTTAACGAAGAGGCCATGCTTCCCAGGCTTCTGGACAGTGTCAGGATACAGGATTTTGACGATTACGAGGTGATAGTCGCCGACGCCAAATCGGAGGACCGTACAAGGGAAATCGCCGCGGAATACGGCTGCAGGGTGGTGGAAGGGGGGCTTCCCGCCGCGGGGAGAAACGCCGGGGCCGCCGCCGCTTTGGGGGAGCTGCTCTGTTTTCTTGACGCGGACGTTATTCTGCCGCCGGGGTTTATCAGGAATATGTACAACGAAATGGAAGACCGTTTCATCGATCTGGCAACCTGCGAAATAAAGCCTCTTTCCGATTACCAGCTTGACCGCATCATACACAAGCTCATCAACCTCGCGGTGATCCTCAATCTGTGGATAGATCCCAAGGCCTTCGGTTTCTGCATCTTTGTGACGAAACGGCTCTTTAACCGCGTCGGCGGTTTCGACGAGACAATCTATGTCGCAGAGGACAACAACTTCGTGAAGCGGGCCTCGGCGTTCCGCCAGCTCCGTTTCCTCAATTCCGTCTGCGTCATGGTAAGCGTGCGCCGCTTTGAAAAAGAAGGCCGTTTTGCCTATGTCAGGAAGGGCATCAAACTTAACCTTTACCGGGCGTTCAAGGGCGAAATACGCGACGACGGCGTCGTAAAGTACGAATTCGGCGCGTTTGACAGGGTGGACAGGGAGGCCTCCTCCGATGTTCTTGACAGGATAGAAGGACGGCTGCTGAAGATTGAAGAACATTCCCGCCGCTTTACCCACATCGCGGACGGAAGGAACATACAAAAGGAACTGCGGCCCCATATCGACGAATATTCCCATTTAATAAGCGAACTTGACGCCTATCTTGACAAACAGGAACGGAAGACCCTGCTGCGCGAAAGATGGAAGAATTTTTTCGGCCGCGGAAAGCAAAAAGAAGGTCCGGCGTGAATTTCGGTTCCCCCCTCTTTGCCGGATGCCTTGCCGAAAGGAACATCACGTCTCCTACGGACATACAGGCGCGGGTAATGCCCCTTCTTTCCCAGGGCAAAAGCGTCATCTTCCGTTCCGCCACCGGCACGGGAAAAACCTTTGCGTACCTTGTTCCCCTTTTGGAACGGCTGGAGGGAGGCGGCGGTCCTTCCGGCCTTTCCGGCTCCGCAGGCCCGGCCATGATGATCTGCGCGCCCACCCATGAGCTGTGCGCCCAGATAAAAAACGAGGCCGATTTTCTTTTGCGGGGAATGAGGCGGGAAAACGCCGAAGGCGGGCATGGGGAAGAAGGCGGGCCGCCTCCAGTTTCCCGCGTCCCGTCCGTGCTGCTGCTGGCGGGTTCGGGAAACATTGCCCGCCAGATAGACGCCATAAAGAAGCAGAAGCCCCTTGTCGTCGCGGGAAACCCCGGAAGGCTTGTAAAACTTGTCCGCGCGGGAAAACTCCGCACCGCCGCCCTCCGTTTCCTTGTGCTGGACGAAGGGGACCGCCTTGCGGCGGACGAACTCTTTGGGGAAACGTCCCTCCTTATGGGCCTCCTTAAAAACGTTACGCAGGCCGCCTCCTGTTCCGCGACCCTTTCGGCAAAAAGCAGGGAAAGGCTCCTTTCCCTCTTTGCCCGTCTTGCGGAGGGGAAAGAGGCCGGGGATCTTGAGGACCCCGTTGTCGTTGAGGGCGGCGGGGAGGAAATACTCAGGGAACGCATACAGCACTGGGCCTTTTTCAGCGAAAGGCGGCGGAAAATAGACACGCTCATTTCTTTTTTGTCCGCCGGGAAGCCCAAAAAGACCCTTGTCATCTCGGGCGGCGGCGGACAGCCGGGGATTATCTTTTCCCGCCTCAGGCACGCCGGCTTCCCCGCGGCTGCGCTTTACGGCGGCCTTGACAAAAAGGAGCGCAAGGCGGCCCTGGACGGTTTCCGCTCCGGAAAATTTTCCGTGCTTGTTTCAAGCGATCTTGCCGCCCGGGGCCTTGACGTTCCCGATATTACCCACGTGGTGGAACTGGACGTTCCCCAGGACGGCGGCGTCTATGTTCACCGCGCCGGAAGAACAGGCCGGGCGGGAAAAACCGGGATCATGGCAAGCATAGGCGACGGCGAAGAGATGCGCCGGCTCCAGCGCATTGAAAAACAGCTGGGAATTACGGTGTACCCGAAGGAACTTCGGGGCGGCCGCGTTACTGTTCCCGCCCCTGATCCTGATCCCCGTGAACCGTAAGGGCCTCGACGCGCACCCGGTCTATCCTGTTCCCGTCCATGCTCACCACGGTAAAACGGTAGCCCGACGATTCAAAGGCGGCTCCCGCGCGGGGAATTTCCCCCGAAAGCGAAAGGATGAAGCCCGCGAGCGTGTGGTAGTCCTGATGATCCCCCGCGGGGCTTTCCAGTGAAAGAACGCGGGAAACGTCGTCTATGTTGACGCTGCCGGGGGCAAGCCAGGAACCGTCTTCCTGCTTTACGATCTCTTCCCCTTCCCCTTCCGGGCCGGAAACTTCAACGATCTCGTCAATAAGGTTCCGCAGCGAAACCATGCCGGCACAACCGCCGTATTCGTCCATGACAAAAAAGTAATCCCCCCCGCCTCCCCTGAAGGCTTCAAGCGCCTTGAGCGCCGACATGGTTTCGGGGATAAAACGGACCCTGCGTATTACGGGGCCGATGCCTCCGGAGAGCCCGCCAAGCAGGGCAAGGTAGAGGTCTTCCGGGTACACCGCGCCCCTTATCTGATCGGGGGTGCCGTCGGCGACGGGTATGCAGCCTCTCGGCCCGGCGGCGGCCGCGGCGGCGAGCATCTCTTCCCTTCCGGCGTGAACGTCAAGCCATTGTATTTCCGAACGGTGCGTCATAAAGGTTCCCACCGGCCTGTCTCCAAGGTAGAAAACCCCTTCCACCATGGTCCGTTCGCGGCTTTTTACCGTGCCGGCCCCTTCCTCAAGGGCGTTCCGCAGTTCGTCTTCGGCTTCCGGGGAATCTTCCTTTCCGGTATCAAAGGCGGCAAGGGCGGAAACGCGGCCGGCAAGGAGGGCGAAGGGACGGCCGAGGAGGCAGAAGAAGGCCATGAGGGGAAGGGCGGCCGCGGCGGCGCGTTCCGGCGCGGCGCGGGCGATGAACCGGGGAATCATGTCCCCAAGGATCACGGCGGCAAGGGAAAGGGCAAGGAGGACAAGAACCGGGATGGCAACGCCCGCGAAGGAGCCGGAGGCCGAAATCACGGGGCGGTACTGCGCAACGCCGAAACCGGCCGCGGCGCCGGCGAGTATTCTAAGCAGGGTGTTCCAGTTCCGCGCCGCGCCCAGGAGGGGCAGGGGGGACTCCGCGGCCTCAAGGGCGCGCCGGTATTTTTTGCCGCCTTCTTCGGCGGCCTTCCTCAGCCTGGCCTTCCGGGCGGAAGAAAGGGCCGTTTCAAAAAAGGAAAAAAATCCTCCAAGGAAGATCAGGAGGAAGAAGACCAGAATTTCAGGAAAGGCGCCTGTACCGCCGGGGTCCTCCATCAGCTGCCCGTTTCTTCCCTGGTAAGGGGCCGCACGATGTACAGGCCGTCGGGGGCGGTTTCAAGGATCTTGTTCTTGCCGTCCGGGGTAAGCTCCCCAAAAACCTGCACGACAGGGTACCGGGGATTTTCGGGATTCACGTCCACCACCTGTCCTTTTTTCCCGCTTGAAAGAAGGACGTAAAGCCCGATGGGGTAAATTGAAAGCGAAAAAACCAGCGCCCGCACCACCGTATCGTCGTAGCGCTTGCCTTCGTTCTTGAGCAGTTCCAGCATTCCGGCGTAACCGTCTTTGGCTTCCTTGTGGGGCCGTCTGGCGCTGAGCGCCTCGTAGGAGCAGGCCACGGCGATGATCTTCGCGTAAAGGCTTATCTTGTCCGACGTGAGCTTCTGCGGGTAGCCGGAGCCGTTTTCGCGTTCGTGGTGCTCAAGGGCGGCAAGGCTTACCACCAGGGGAAAATCAAAGGACTTTAACAGGTTGAAGCTCAGTACCGGATGGGTAATGATGGCCTTGTGTTCCTGGGGGTTAAGCGGCCGTTTGCTAAGGTACACCTGCGGGGGCAGCTTGATCATGCCTATTTCATGGAGCAGCGCCGCAACTCCCAGTTCTATGAGCCTGTGGTTGGGCAGCTTCAGGTAGGAGCCTATGATGACGGCGAAAATGGTGGAACGGACCGCGTGCGAGGCAAGGTAGTTCTGATCGTCGCCGGGCTCGATGTTCTTCTGTACCCGCATAAGGAAGCGCCTGTCTTCCCTGATTATTTCGCAGACGGACTTGATCTTTTCCGCGACCGGATTAAAACTGAGTTCGTTTTTAATCGCCACCTGGGTAAAGAGTTTTTCAACGTATTTCGTGAATGAAGCGTAGAATTCCTCGGCCCGCTTGAGCTTGTCGGCGTCGCTTGCGGCAAGCGTTGTTTTTGAGGAAAGGTCGGTCTCCTCGGCCGCCGTCTCTTCGGCCACATAGTCATCCCGCGGCTCCCCTTCGCTTCGGACTT
Source organism: Treponema sp. (assembly GCA_031264395.1). Lineage (GTDB taxonomy): Bacteria > Spirochaetota > Spirochaetia > Treponematales > Breznakiellaceae > JAIROE01. The sequence goes on from JAISEB010000108.1 coordinate 15,857, forward strand.
CCCTGAATTCCCAGCTGCCGAGGATCTTGACCAGATCCGAAGTAAAGGGCATTTCCGGCGCGGCGATAACAAACCTGTCGTCCAGATAAACCGTCTTGGTAAAGTAGCTGTCCGGGGGAATGTCTTTAAGGAGATAATTTTTCATTCCCGCTCCTGTTCTCCGTCCGCGCGGCGGTCATTGTTGACGCGCCCCTTTCTTTCTTTTATCATTATCATGACCTTGTGGTTTTCACAGGCTGCGGTTCCAAAACCGGGCGTTTTGGAACCGCCTCTCATTATAGGAGTATTTCCCTTGAAATTCAAATCCATCTTTATCATCTTTAACATACTCATCGTTTTTTTTCTACTGATCATGATGTTTATGCCCCTTCTTGTCCTGGGGCCCGGTTTCAGCGCCGGTTTCTGGCGTTCGGCATGGCCCATGGGCGCTGTCCTTGTTGCCGTCCTCCTCTTTCTTGATGTTTTTTACGCCCTTAACAGCAGGCTGTACCGCCTTCTTGAACGGGAAGACTGGCCGGCGCTCGCCGATTATCTTGAATCGAAGGTGATAAGAAAGGGCCGTTATTCGTCCCGCCTGGTGCGGCTTCTGGCCAACACCTACCTTGTAATGTCCGATTCGGCGGCGGTGCTGAGCCTTGAAAACAAGACCGCGCTTGCGCGGCCTTCCCTTGTCGAAAAAAACGCCCTTGTTTTCGGCGCGGCGCGCATTCTTTCCGGCGATACGGCGGGGGCCGTGAATTTTTTTTCCCGGAGGCTTGAAAAAGAGGCGGGGAAGGGCAGCGACGCCCAGTGGGTACGCTGGTACTACGGTTTTTCGCTGCTTCTCTCGCGGCAGTTTGACAAGGCCGCCCCGGTGTTCAGGAGCATGGTCTTTGAATCGCCCGACGCGCTTGTTACCGGCCTTTCGGCCTATTTTCTTTCGGGAACCCTGCGGAAAAACGCCGAAGATCCCCTCGGCTGCGCGGAGGCCGCCGAGGAGGGCAGGAAGCGGGTCAGGGAATCGGTTAAGACGCTTTCGCTCTGGAAAAAGGAGACGGCCAGGCTGGAAACCGAAGTCCACGCCGCCGTTCTGCGGAAATATTTTGACGAAGCCGGAAACTGGCTTTTTGAATCACGGTAGGTTTGCATGAAATCGTATGAAAAATCAACGAAGCTGAACGATGTCTGCTACGACATACGCGGGCCGGCGCTCAAGGAGGCCAAAAGGCTCGAATCGGAAGGCTTCCGCATCCTCAAGCTCAACATAGGCAACCCTGCGCCCTTTGGTTTTAACGTCCCCGACGAGATCCTTCACGACGTCATTGTCAACATGCCCGAGGCGCAGGGCTACGGCGATTCGCAGGGGATCTTCCCCGCGAGGAAGGCCGTCATGCAGGACTTCCAGTCAAAAGGCGTCATGGACGTCGGCGTGGACGACATCTTCATAGGCAACGGGGTAAGCGAACTTATTGTCATGGCGATGCAGGGGCTGCTCAATTCAGGCGACGAGGTGCTGCTGCCCATGCCCGATTACCCCCTGTGGACCGCCGCGGTGACTCTTGTAGGCGGCAGGGCCGTTCATTATGTGTGCGACGAAGAGGCCGGCTGGAATCCCGACATCGCGGACATCAGGTCTAAAGTAAGCGCCCGGACAAAGGCCATTGTGGTGATCAACCCCAACAACCCCACAGGGGCGGTGTACGACCGTTCCGTTCTGGAGGAGATAGGCCGTGTGGCGCTGGAACACGAACTTATCATCTACAGCGATGAAATCTACGACCGTATCCTCTACGACGGCGCCAGGCACACGCCCATGGCCCTTATAGAGCCTGAGGTTCTTACCGTTACCTTTAACGGCCTTTCAAAGGCGTACCGGGCCGCGGGATTCCGGGCGGGCTGGATGGGCCTGTCGGGAAACAAAAAAGCCGCCGCCGGTTACCGCGAAGGGCTCGACATGCTTTCCACCATGCGGCTCTGCCCCAATATGCCCGCCCAGTTCGGCATACAGACCGCCCTTGGCGGCTATCAGAGCATCAACGATCTGGTGCTTCCCGGCGGAAGGCTGCGGGAACAGCGGGATATAGCGGTGAGCCTTGTCAACTCCATTCCCGGCCTTTCGGTGGTGACTCCCAAAGGCGCCCTGTACTGCTTCCCCAAAATGGACGCCGGCCGTTTCAACATTACCGACGACGAACGCTTTGTTTTTGATCTGCTCCGGGAACAGCGCATACTTCTTGTGCAGGGCACCGGCTTTAACTGGAAGGCCCCCGATCATTTCCGCATCGTCTTTCTTCCCGACAGGGAAACTCTTGCTACCGCCATACGGCGGCTCGGCGTTTTTCTGGAGCATTACCGGCAGGAGGCATAAAAAAAGACGATGCGCCTGGACGTCGGAACGCGCACCGTCTGATTTTCAGGGGGGATTACCCTCCCGTTGTATTCTTTATCGGCTCCGTTTTTGGGGAACTTGAGGAAAAAACGCCTTTCCCCCCGCCGTTTTTTCCCCTTCCGCCAGTACCCGCACATTGTAGTCCGCCGCTTCGGCAAGGGCCCGGTACAGCGCCGACGAATACTCCAGATGCCGCCCGTAGCGGTCCTCCTTCGCGGTTTCAAGGGCCGCCTCAAGTTCGCGTTCCGGCGGAAAAAGAAAACCGGCGACGTCCTTCACGCCGCTTTCGGCAATTCTCCGGTTAACGCGGTCAAGAGCCTCGAGAGTTCCCTCCCTGTTCCCTCTCCGTTCAAGGGCGTCTTCGGCGGTTTTTGCCCCCTCTCGCGCGTCGTCCCGTATACGCCGCAGCCCTTCCAGAAGGGAAGCGCGGGCCTTTTCGTACCGTTCCGCCCTTTCCCGCGATTCCCCGGGCGCGCTGAACGCCTCCCCGACGGCGAGGGATGCCGCCTCGAGCCGTTCTTCTATCTCGCCCCGCCTTTCAGGAAGGGCAAGAAGCGCCTCAGGCTCCGCGTTAACAAGCCCGTCTATGGCGGCCCCGTCCGGAAAGAGGCGGTAGTTCCGCACGCCGGGGTATTCCCTGAAACGGTTTTCAAACCAGGCCGCGTAAAGGGAAAGCCTCCTGTCGGTAAGGACCTCCCCGCCTCCTGCGGACCGGGTTTTGAAAGGAGCGCCGCCGCGCAGGGCCCTGGCCGCTCCCGTTTCGGCGGGGTTTAGCCGCGTGGATTCGGCGAGGTTCTTTTCCTCAAAGACAGCCCCCCGGTAATGGGTCTTTAGTCCCGGAAAGGAAAGATCCAGCCCGGCCGTCCAGATTTCCTCCGCCCCCAGCGCGCGGGCAAAGTCCCACGCTGTGGTGGCGACAGATCCGCCCGCGCCCAGCGCGCCTTTGGGGTCCACCCGGTTTTCTATAAACCGCCCCAGCGGAAAGAGGCTGCCGCAGAGGTACGTTTCCCTGAACGGCGTCCCTTCAAGAACAGGAGGGTAGACCGCCGATTCGGCGACAAGCCGCGTGCGCGGCGAGGGGCAGCGGTCAAGATGGCGGCAGTTCCAGAACTGGGGATCGACGACAAGGACAAAATCCGCCGCGACTCCCTGTTTAAGGAGAAAGCGGAGGCTGGTGTCGGCCGCCGTCACGATGCAGCGTTTGGCGATTTCGGGAAGCAGGGGGCCCGCGCGGTCAAGCGACGGCCCGGCGGCGGCGAGAAACACGGGAAGCGCGCCCCTTCCCGCCCCGGCCCGCGCCAGGCCGGCCAGGCCCGATATGCCGGGAAGATCGCGGATGGCGGTCATGTTGCGGGAAAGGTTTCGGACCCAGCGCCTCCCGAAACGCCGCTGGGTGGCAAGGTTGACGTCGTCCCGCGAAGCCCAGGTGCGGATAACGCCTTCGGCGTGCTCGTACCACAACGGGTTAAGATCCGCCAGCGTGCGGTTTTTAAGGACAAGAGGCGCGGCAGAAGGGTTTTCCCCGGTCTCATCCGCGCCTTTTTCAAGGAGGGCAAGGGCCGAAGCTATCCCCCCGCCGTTTCCGCCTATGACAAAGATGATCTTTCGCTCCGAAAGGAATTCCCGCAGGTCCCGTTCCTCAAGGGCCCTTTTCAGCACCGAAGGATGGCGCTCCGCTATGACAAGGGGCCGGCCCGGCATGAGGCGGGAAACGGCCTCCGCGCCGTATCCCAGACCGAAGCCGAGCACGACGGCGGGACCTGTCCCCGGAGAGAGGCTCGCGGCAAGCCGTTCGGCCTCCCGTACCGGATCGCGGGGCGAATGGACATGGCGGCCAAGGATGATCATGTCCCTGTTTTCCCCGGCTTCTTTCACGGTTATGGATCCGGGGTCCCCCGGCCATTCGGCGTTCTCCTCTTTTTCCGTTCGAAAGGTTTTTTCAAGCTCCCCGGCAAGGCCGGGATAATTTTTATGAAGACAGTCCCTGTTGAGTTCCCAGAAGGTCATTCCAGTTCCACCACAATCAACCCTCCGTTTTCAAGCGGCGTTCCCGGCGGCGGGTCCTGACGCCGCACCCAGCCGTTCCCCCGGATTTCCAGATTGATGTCGTCGCGGAGGAGGAGGGGGAGCAACGCCCGTTTGGAAAGGCCCCGGAGATCGGGGACCGCGCCGTCGAAGGAGGGGAGCGTTTCAGGGGAAATATCCACCGTGCCCGGATGGGAAATCTGGGGGTTTCTGCCCCGCGGTATGCCAAGGTAGTTGACCAGTTCTTCCGCGGCTTCGCGTATGGGCGGCGCGGCGATACGGCCCCCGTAGTATTCCCCTCTTGGTTTTACGATTACAAGGTACAGCACGAGAGAAGGCGATTCGGCGGGAAGCAGGGCGATGCAGCTTGAGATAAAGTCGGTTTCGGAATAAGAGCCGGTCCGGGGATCGATGATCTGGGCGGTGCCTGTTTTTACCGCGAGGGAAAGATCCTCCACGCTGGCCCGCCAGCCGGTTCCTATGTCGGAGGTAACGTCGACCATGTACCCCCGCATCGCGCGGGCCGTTTCGCTTTTAAGGACGCGGCGCGGAGACCCCGCCTCTATGGTTCTGACGTTTTTTCCGTCGGCGGAAACGACGCGGGAGACGATGCGGGGGGGAACAAGGATGCCGTCGTTGGCGACCGCCGAGGCCGCCTGGATCATCTGGAGCGCCGAGACGGCTATCTCCTGTCCCATGGCTATGGTGGGCTTGCTCCGTTCCGACCAGCGTTCGACAGGCCGGAGGAAACCGGCCGTTTCACCGGGATTGCCCGCGCCGGTGCGGGTTCCGAAGCCGTAGTTCCGCAGGAGTTCGTAAAACGAATTCCCCGAAAGCCTGTCCGAAGCGTAGGCCGCGCCGGCGTTGCAGGAATGGATGATGATGTCCCTTGCCGTAACCCTGCCGTGCGCCCCCAGGCAGTTAATAACAATGGTTTCGCCCCGGCTTGTTGTCCGTTCATAACGGCCGTTGCAGAAAAAGACCGTGTCTTCCCCTATGGCCCCCGAGTCAAGGAGGGCGGACAGCGAAAAGACCTTGAAAACCGATCCCGGCTCGTAGGCCCAGATCGCCGGCCTGTCCATGCGGGCCGAATCGGAAGATGACTGAAAATCGTTGGGATCAAAACCTGGAAGGGAAGCGGACCCGAGTATGTCGCCGGTTCTGGGATCGGCGGCCATGAATATCACCGCCTCCGCCCCGGTTTCCTCGAGTATGCCCCGGCCCGTGCGTTCAAGAATGTACTGTACGTTGGCGTCAATGGTAAGGATCACCTGCCCGCCCGGCCCGCCGTCCGGGGAAACAAGATCGTCCTCAAAGGCGTATTCAATTCCCGCGAGCCCGTTGTTGCCGTCGCCCGTAAACCCGATGATCCCCGCCGCGAGGCTCCGTTCCGGGTAAATGCGGCCGACGATGGGCTCTATGCCTACGCCCTTGAGCCTTCCCTGCGCCTGCGCCGCCTCAATAAGTCTTACCGCCGATTCGTCAACCTGTTTTTTCAGGTAGACAAAATCGCCGGAAGATTCCCGTATGCGGGAGGCGATTTCCTCCGGGGGCATTTCAAGAACGGGCTCCAGTTCCCGGGCCAGTTCCTCAACGCCTGCAATCTCGGGCCGCCACACGCTGATGTTGGCAAGCCTTGTCTGCAGGGCCAGCACGCGGCCGTTACGGTCCAGAATGGAACCGCGTCCGGCAAGGCTGCGGGAACGGGGCCGGGACACGGGCCCTCCCTTTCCTATCATGAGGGAGCCGTAACGTATCAATACCGCCAAGGCGGCGAGGGAAAAGAGTGAAATAAAAATCAGAAAGCGGCCTTTTTTCCGGCTGTTCATTTAACGCCCAGCGCCTTGCCGATGATGCAATCCACCGGAACCGGACCGTAGGACCGGGAATCAAATGACAGGGGGCCGTTGTCCCCAAGGGCCATGAAATGTTCCTCCGCGATTTCCACGCACCGTTTTACCGCGACGCCGTTGCCGGGGGCGTAAAAAATCACCACGTCCCCCGGCCTGGGCAGCGCCCATCTTACAAGGTACGTCTTCATCCAGGGAAAACGGAAGCCGTAAACCAGACGGCTTACCACAAGCACCGTTCCCGTCCTGATGGCAGGCTCCATGGATTTTCCCTCGGCGATCATCAGATCAAAAACAAAAAATTTCAGCACCCCTCCCAGGATAAAGGCACAGAGGACCGCCTTTCTCATACCGGCAAGTATAATCATTCGGCTTCTTTATGTCGATAAACCAGTATGATACGGGATCTCATTGCCGGCCAGCGTGTCAAACCCAGAAAGAAACCTTCGCTGCTTTCGGCGGCCATGGCATACCGGCCGGATTCCCGGGCAAAAGGCGTCCATATCAAACAGAAGCCGGCCAGGACCCGCCGCGCCGCGCGCGTAAAAAAAAGGAGCGCGGCTTTTTCCTCGGGCTTTGCCGGAAAACGGGACGTCATCGGGAAAAAAATCGCCCGCGCCCTTTCGGGCGTCATACGTCCCGGCGGAATTATTCCGGCCTTTATCATCGCCGTCCTCGCGGGATTTTCGGTTCTGGCCCTTGTTTTCGATCCCTCTTTTTCCCTTCCCTGGGAAAAGCCCGCCCTTCCCCAGCCGGAAGAAGACGGCGGCTATGGCCATAACCTCGCTTCCTACGCGGGGCTCCTTCCCCCGGTCTCCGTCGATACAGGGGACGATATTCCCCTCGATCTTATGGAAACCTTTTCCTGGTCCTCCTACACGGTGAGGCGGGGCGATTCCGTTTCGGGAATAGCGGCCGCCAACGGCATTTCCATGGACGCGGTAATAGCCTGCAACGGCATTACCAACGCCCGCAGGCTTCGCGAAGGCCAGACGCTGCGCATCCCGAACATGGACGGTATTCCCTATACGGTAAAAAACGGCGACAGCCTTTCAAAAATTTCCGCGTCGTTCAAAGCCCCGCTTGAGGCGATACTCGACGCCAACGACATAGAGACCGACGACATAAGCGGGGGAACGGTGCTCTTTATTCCCGGCGCCCGCATGAAAACCGAGGAACTGAAACTTGCCCTTGGGGAATTGTTTGTGTATCCCATAAGGGGAAGGCTTACAAGCCCCTACGGCTGGCGGGACGATCCCATCAGCGGGGTCAGGCGCTATCACGCCGCGATAGATCTTGCCGCTCCTGCCGGCACGCCGGTACGGGCCGCCATGGACGGAAAAATTTCGTCGGTAGGGTACAACGCGACCTACGGCAACTACATCATCATAAGCCACGGCGGCGGCTACCAGACCCTGTACGCCCATCTTCGCACCGTATCGGTAAAAAAAGACGCGCAGGTAAATCAGGGCGGGAAGATCGGAGAGGCGGGAAGCACCGGCTACAGTACCGGCCCTCATCTTCATTTTGCCGTTTTCAAAAACGGAAAGGCGGTAAATCCCCTTGAATATCTTCATTAAGAACAGTACACTAAAAGCGGAGGTTTCATGCGTAATCTTATGTTGATACTTATTGCCTTTATCGCTGTTGTTACCTTTATCAGGGCTTTTGACAATTCGGGGCCCGGCATTACCGCCGAACCGGTAATCGAAGCCGGCGTCAATAATTAAACGTTCCGTTATGGCGTCCGTCGAAAAACCGGCAGTCATTCCTTCTTTCGAGGATGTTCTGGATGCCGCCTGTGAAGGTCTCGCGGATACACAGATCCGTTATTCCGTACGCCGGATCAGGGAAATGGAGGAATGTCTTGCCAATCTGGAAATGGAGCTGGATGTTTTTCTTCGGAACAGGAAAGAGGGCGGATCTGCGTGATATGAGACGCGGAACGCGGCGCCTGTTTTTTGCCCTGATTCTTTTTTCCTTTCCCTTTTATGCCGGGGCCAAGGTCGGTTTTTACGATCTTGATCTTTCCGAGGATAACAGGCTGCTCTTCAGGGCCGAATCTTCCGGAGACGGCGCCCCGGATCAGCGCGCCCTTTTTATTTCCCGCCTTACCGACCGCGCCCTTCAGCAGATAACCGCGTTTCCCGAAAAGATGGAACTGCTTGGAGAAGGGCGGACGCTGCAGATTCAGAATGTCTTCGGCGCGGTACGGATTCCTGTTTCGGGCGGGCTTCCCCGCGGCGTTCCCGGTTTTCCTTCGTTTATCGCGGGCGTTCCCGCCGCCGGCGGGCGCGCGGAAGATCTTGCCGCCTCCCCGGACGGCCGCTGGGCCCTTTTTCTTGAAGCCGAAAGTTCCGCCTACGGGAACCTCGTCCTGCTTGAGATTGCCTCGGGCGCGCGGCGTATTGCGGCCCGTCATGTCGAACGTCCCGGCCCGTATTTTCCCGCCTCATGGAGCCCCGATTCCCGCCTGTTTATTTACAGCCGTGAAGGGAGGCTCTACTATCACACGGTCAATTTGCCTGAGGGAATGGACGAACAGTACCGGACAATAGGCGAGGGGGAAATCAATTCAACAAGCTGGCTGCCCTCGGGCGATTTCTTTTACCTCAAGGGCAGCGCCCTTTACCGGGTGCGCGGTTCGGGGCTTCTTGCCCGTACGCTCTACGCGGATTTTCTTGAACCTGGCAGCCTTGAGGGGAAGATCCCCTTTGACTTTGATCCTTCCTTTGATTTCTTCCGCGTCGCCCCCGACGGCAGGTCCATGCTGATATGCCGTGACAGGAGAACCGTTTTTTACTGCCCGCTTGAGGCCGGCGATTACGCGCCCGGCGATCCGGATTTCAGGGCCGTCCTTCCCTATGTAATGATACCCCGTTCCGCTCTGGACATTACCGTACTCTGGTCCTCACCGGGGCTTGTAACGGTCCTGGCGCTTGTTTCCGCCGGGGAAGGAAGCGCGGTCCTCGCATGGCGGCTCGATACTGCCGCGGGGGAGGTGAACTTTGTTCCCCTTCCGAATCCTCCGGCCTCAAACGCCGCGCTTTCACCCGACGGTACGCGGGCGCTCCTCTGGGGCACGGGGGGGGTCTTTCTGTACGATTACGTGAACTGGCGCTTTACCGGCCGTATAAGCGAAAGGCCCGGCGTTTCCTGCCTCTGGCTTGC